>NZ_VHLC01000160.1:0-14072 GCF_006547355.1 Myxococcus sp. AB036A
CCCCCCACCCGTCCCAACGCGCGTTGCGTGCGCGGCGGCCCACCCGTGTCTTGTCGAGCCCATGCTGACCCAATCCGCCGTTCCTGAAACAGCCCCCATCTGCCCTGACCATGATGGCGAACCGTCCACGGGGACGTGTGAGCGGTGCGGCCGATTCCTCTGTAAGCAATGCGCCCAACCGCAGGTGGGCGTCTGCGTCCCATGTCATGCGAGGCAGCTCCAGTCGCTGCCTCACACGACAGGCCGGGCGAAGTGGACGCTGGGTGGCCTCTACACCGGCGTCGCGGTGGCCGCGCTCACGGGGCTTCTCCATGTCTGGCTCTATCTGGGCCTGGAGGACGGCTTCACGCCCTCGCAGGAGAACGCGGAGACCTTCGACGCCCTGAATGCCCAGCTCGTCCTGGCCAGCTCCATCGTGAGCATCGTCACCGCCATCAGCTTCCTCCGGTGGCAGTACCTGAGCGTGAAAGTCGCCCGGGCCACCGGCGTCAGTACCGAGGAGCCCCGCTGGGCCATGGTGGTCTGGTTCATCCCCATCTACAACCTGGTCAAGCCGTATGCGGTCATGCGCGACCTGTGGCTGAACCTGGGGGGCGCCCCTGCCCGGAAGGTCCTGCTGCTGGGGTGGTGGGCCGCCTGGCTCATCAGCAATGGAACGAGCAACGCCAGCGCGTCGATGTTCAACATGATTGAGAGCATCCCGAAGATCATCCCCGTCCTGCTCATCGCCGGGATGATCGCGGAGGCCCTCAATGTCCTGGCGGCGGTGCTCTGCATCCGCGTCATCAAGGACATCGAGTCGATGCTCGTGAGCCGCCGCGCGGGCCTGGACGCCATCATCGCCCGAGCGGACGCGCGCACCAGCGCCTGAAAACACGAAGCCCCACGCCATGCCACCGCATTGGCGGGGGGCTCCCAGGTCACCACCCGGCTCGGCGCCCTACTCCACCCGCTCGCGGATGAGCGGCCGGGCCACGGGGGCCACGTCGCCGAACCGGTACGCGGCCAAGAGGCGCGCCTTCACGTTCTCCAACGGGGCCGCGTCGTTGTAATGCACGCGCACCAAGGGCTCGCCCTGCTTCACGGACTCGCCCGACTTCTTCAGCAGCGTGAAGCCCACGGCCGGGTCGATCTTGCTGTCCGTCCGCTGCCGGCCCGCGCCCAGCGCCACCGCCGCCATGCCCACGCCCTCCGTGTCGATGCCGGTGACGAAGCCGTCCCGGGGCGCCACCACGTCCACGGTGGCCTTCGCCTGGGGCAGCAGGGAGTAGTCGTCGATGGAGCGCGGGTCTCCGCCCTGCACCTGGACAATCTCCTTCAGCTTGCGCACCGCGCTGCCGTCCTCCACCACCTTGCGCAGCTTCTCGCGCGCCTCCTCCACCGTGGCGGCCTTCTTGCCCAGCACCAGCATCTCCGCCGTGAGGGCATACGTCACCTCGGTGTAGTCCTCCGGCGCGTTGCCGCGGAGCATGTCCACCGCCTCGATGACCTCCAGCGCGTTGCCCACCTTGCGGCCCAGCGGCTGGTCCATGTCGGTGAGCAGGGCCACGACCTTCTTCCCCATCTCCGCGCCCAGGCCAATCATCGTCTTCGCCAGCGTGCGCGCGTCCTCGTCGCGCTTCATGAAGGCGCCACTGCCCACCTTCACGTCCAGCACCAGCGCGTCGATGCCCTCCGCCAGCTTCTTGCTCATGATGGAGGACGCAATCAGCGGGATGCAGTCCACCGTCGCCGTCACGTCCCGCAGGGCATAGAGCTTCTTGTCCGCCGGGGCCACCTGCGCCGTCTGGCCAATCAGGCAGCAGTTCACCTCGCGCACCAGCCGCCGGTACTCCGACGTCGGCAGGTTGACGTTGAAGCCGGGGATGGACTCCAGCTTGTCCAGCGTCCCCCCCGTGTGCCCCAGGCCCCGGCCCGAAATCATGGGCACCGGCACTCCGCACGCGGCGGCCAGCGGCGCCAGGCTGAGGGAGACCTTGTCGCCCACTCCGCCCGTCGAATGCTTGTCCACCTTCACACCCGGCGTGTCGGACAGGTCCAGGACCTCACCGGACTCCAGCATCGCACGGGCCCAGGCGCCCAGCTCCCGGGAGTCCATGCCCCGGAAGAAGATGGCCATGCACATGGCCGCCATCTGGTAGTCCGCCACCGTCCCCGCCGTATACGCCTCGATGAACGCACGGATGTCCGCCGGTTCCAGCCGGCCGCCATCCCGCTTGGCCTTGATGAGTTCGTAGGGTTGCACGAGGCGAGCCCATAGCAGGAACCCCCCCTTCATGCACTCCGGGAAAGGGCGGGCATCTGGTAGATAGGCGCCTCATGATGCTCCGCCTCCACGTCCTTGCCCTCACCGCCCTCCTGTGCGCGTGTTCCAAGCAGAAGGAAGAAGCGCCCCCCTCCGGCGCCCAACCCCCCGCCGCTGGGAAGACGGAAAAGAAGGCCCTCCCCGTGGGGCTCGTCATCGACGTGGGCGGGCGCGGAGACCACTCCTTCAATGACGCGGCGCTCCGTGGCCTGGAGCTGTGGGCCGCGGGCAAGCGCTACGAGGGTGGCAAGTATGTGGACGCCACCCCCGATGAGGTCCGCCAGTCCCTGCCGCCCCACCTGAGCGCGGACGCCGCCAGTTTCAAGGCGCTGGCCATCCAGCCCATCGTCCTGCAGAGCAAGGCCCAGGAGGACTACGTCCCCAATCTCCAGCTCCTGGTGGACCAGGGCGCCCGGCTCACCGTGGGCAATGGCTACATGCTGG
This sequence comes from Myxococcus sp. AB036A, assembly GCF_006547355.1. Lineage (NCBI taxonomy): Bacteria > Pseudomonadati > Myxococcota > Myxococcia > Myxococcales > Myxococcaceae > Myxococcus > Myxococcus sp. AB036A. The sequence continues at coordinate 2,750 of NZ_VHLC01000160.1, forward strand.
CCAACGCGGTGCGCACCTCCGCCCAGGAAAACCCCAAGGCCCAGTTCCTGCTCATCGACAGTCAGGTGCTGGACGCGCAGGGCAAGGCCATGAAGCTGCCCAACGTGCGCACCGTCCTCTTCAAGGAGCAGGAGGGCAGCTTCCTCGTGGGCGCGCTGGCCGGGCTGGTGACGAAGACGAACAAGGTGGGCTTCGTGGGCGGCATCGAGGTCCCCCTCATCCAGCGCTTCGAGGTGGGCTACCGCGCGGGCGTGAAGACGACCAACGCCCAGGCGTCCCAGGCGCTCATGTCCGTCTACACGGGCAGCTTCAACAACATGGCCGCCGGCAAGCAGGTGGCGCAGGACCTCATCTCCAAGGGCGCGGACGTCCTCTTCCACGCCGCGGGCGCGGACGGCATCGGTGTCATCCAGGCGGTGAAGGAAGCGCGCGCCGCGGGCAAGAGCGTGTACGCCATTGGCGTGGACTCCGACCAGTCGCACGTGGCGCCGGACGCCATCCTCACGTCGATGATGAAGTACTCCGACCTGGCCGTGTATCAGGCGGCGAAGGACCTGGTGGACGGCACGTTCTCCGCGGGTGAGCAGGTGCTCGGCCTCAAGGAGAACGGCGTGGGCATGGCGGAGGTGCGGGTGGACTTCCCTGGCAAGGCGGAGGCGCTCCAGAAGGTGGAGGCCCTGCGTCAGCGCATCATCTCCGGGACGCTCCAGGTCCCTGCCGTCCCGGCGGACCTCGCCTCCTTCCAGGCTGCCGCCCCCTGATTTCCCTCCAGAACATCCACAAGGCCTTCGGCACGTGCGTCTCGCTGGCGGACGCGTCGCTGGACGTGCGCCGTGGCGAGCTGCTCGCCGTGGTGGGCGAGAATGGCGCGGGCAAGTCCAGCCTGATGAACGTCCTCTACGGGCTCTACCAGCCGGACGCGGGCGTGCTGTCGCTGGACGGCCAGCCCGTGCGCTTCAAGAGCCCCCGGGACGCGATTGCGCGGGGCATTGGCATGGTGCACCAGCACTTCATGCTCGTGCCCACGCTGTCGGTGGCGGAGAACGTGGTGCTGGGCCGCGAGCCCACCCGCAACGGACTGCTGGACCTGGAGCGCGCGGTGCAGGAGGTGTCCGCCACCTGCGCCCGCTTCGGCTTCCAGTTGGAGCCCCGGGCGCGGGTGGACACGCTCAGCGTGGGCTCGCAGCAGAAGGTGGAGATCGTCAAGGCGCTGCACCGCGGCGCCCAGGTGCTCATCCTCGACGAGCCCACCGCCGTCCTCACGCCGCAGGAGTCCGACGAGCTGGCCCGGGTCATGCGCGGACTGGTCGCGCAGGGCCACACCGTGGTGCTCATCAGCCACAAGCTGAAGGAGGTGCTCGGCGTGGCGGACCGCATCGCCGTCATGCGCCGGGGCCGCTGCGTGGCGGAGGTCCGCGCCGCCGACACCACGGCCGAACAGCTCGCCGCGCTCATGGTGGGTGAAGGACAGCGCGCTCCGGCCGCCACTTCCACCCCGGCCGTGTCCCAGGCCCCCGGTGAGTCGCTGCTGGACGTACGAGGGCTCCACGCCACTGGCGGCAACGGGCGCCCTGCCCTGCGCGGCGTGGACCTGGAGGTGCGCGCGGGTGAAATCGTCGGCATCGCGGGCGTGGACGGCAATGGGCAGCGCGAGCTGGCGGAGGTCCTCACCGGCCTGCGCCCGCTGACGTCTGGAAGCGGCGCGCTCCTGGGAGGCCCCTTGAGCGGCCTCACGCCGGCCCAGGCGCGGACGCGCGGCGTGGGCCACATCCCCGAGGACCGGCTCCACCGCGCGGTGGTGAAGGCGCTCAGCGTGGAGGAGAACGTGGCCCTGGGCCGGCACACGCGGCCGCCCTTCGCGAAGGGCCCGTGGATTGATTTCAAGGGCCGCCGCGAGCGCACGCGCGAGCTGACCGTGGCCTACGACGTGCGGCCTCCCGACCCGGAGGTCGCCCTGCGGGCCCTGTCCGGGGGCAATCAGCAGAAGGTGGTGGTAGCGCGCGAGCTGGATGCGCGGCCCCGGTTGCTGGTGGTGGTGCAGCCCACGCGCGGGCTGGACGTGGGCGCGGTGGCGCAGGTCCACGCGAAGCTGCGCGAGGCGCGCGACCAGGGCACGGGCGTGCTGCTGGTGTCACTCGATTTGGAAGAGGTGCTGGCCCTGTCGGACCGCGTCTATGTCTTCTTCGAAGGCCGCGTGACGGGCCACTTCCTCCGTCACGCGTTCGATGAACGCGAGCTGGGACGGCGCATGCTGGGGACCACGGAGCCGGGCCATGCCTGAGCGCGTGAGACAGATGCTGCCGTCGGTGCTCTCCGTGCTGCTGGCGCTGGGCGTGTGCTGGGCGCTCATCGCGCTCACCATGGAGCCGGGCACCGCGACGGACGCCTATCTGCAGATGCTGTGGGGTGGCATCGGCAACTGGCCCGCGTACCTGGACGGCGCCGCGGCCACCGTCATCACCCGCCCGCTGGGCGAGTCCGCGATGAAGGCCGCGATTCTCACCCTCACCGGCCTGTCCGTGGCGGTGGCGTTCAAGGTGGGCCTGTTCAACATCGGCGCGCAGGGACAGATGCTGCTGGGCGCGCTGGCCGCCGCGGTGGTAGGCGCCCAGGTGTCACTGCCCGGCGTGCTGCACGTGCCCGCGGCCCTGCTGGGCGCGGCGCTCGCGGGCGCGGCGTGGGCGGGCATCGCCGGGCTGCTGCGCATCTACCGGGGCGTGCACGAGGTCATCTCCACCATCATGCTCAACTGGGTGGCGCTGAGCCTGGTGGACAACTGGCTGGTGGTGGGCCCGCTGCGCGGCGCGGCCGAAGGCGGCCAGTCCATCACCGGCACCGCCGAAATCCAGGCCACCGCGGTGCTGCCCCGGCTGCTGGGAGAAGGCTCGCGGCTCAACCTGGGCTTCCCGCTGGCGCTCGCCGCGGCGCTGGCGGTGTGGGTGTGGCTGACGCGCACGCGCTCCGGCTTCGAGACGCGCGCGGTGGGCCTGGGCGCCGAGGCCGCGCGCGCCGCGGGCATCCCCGTGGCCCGGCGCATGGGCCTGGCCATGGCGCTCGCGGGGGCGATGGCGGGGCTGGCGGGCGCGGTGCTGGTGCTGGGGACGGAGGGGCGCTACCCCGGCACACTGGGCGCGCCCTACGGGTTCGACGGCATCGCCATCGCGCTCATCGGCAACAACCACCCGCTGGGCGCCACCGTGTCCGCGCTCTTCTTCGGCGTGCTGCGCGCGGGCGGAACGCGCATGCAGCTGCTCGGCGTGCACAAGAGCTTCCCCGAGCTCATCCAGGGCCTCGCGCTGCTCTTCGTCGCCGGGCGCATGGTGTGGCTGGCGCTGCTGCGCCGGCGGAACGTGGCGCCCGCGGCGTCGGCGGAGGTGCCCCGTGCTTGATGTCCTCCACTCGCTGCTGTTCTCCACCCTGGACGCGGCGCCAGCGCTCATCTTCGCCGCCCTGGGCGCGGTGCTCTCCGAGCGCGCGGGCGTGATTGCCGTGGGCATGGAGGGGATGATGCGCGTAGGCGCCTTCTGCGCGGCGGTGGCGGCGCTGACGATGCCCACGCCCCTGGCCGTCGTCATGGGCATGCTCGCGGGCGCGGCCCTGGCCGGCGTGCATGGCTTCCTGAGCATCCGCTGGCGCTCGGACCAGGTGGTGTCCGGCATCGCCCTCAACCTGGTGGCCCTGGCCGGCGGCACCTTCCTGCTGGAGTCGCTCTACGGCCCCAACGGCACCCCGCCCATCCAGCAGCTCACCCGCTGGAACATCCCCGGGCTCGGCTCCGTGCCGGTGCTGGGCGCGCTGTCCGGGCACTCGGCCCCCACGTACCTGGCGCTGCTGCTGCCCTTCGCCTTCCAGGGCCTGCTGACCCGCACGCCCCTGGGCCTGCGGCTGCGCGCGGTGGGCGACAAGCCCCAGGCCGTGGCGACGCTGGGCCTGTCGGTACCGGGGCTGCGCTGGGGCGCGGTGCTGGGCAGCGGGTTGCTGGCGGGCCTGGGCGGCGCGGTGCTGTCCACCGCCGTGCTGGACCGCTTCGAGCAGCACACCCCCGCGGGCCTGGGCTTCATGGCCCTGGCCGCCATGGTGTTCGGCCGGTGGACGCCCGTGGGCGCCTTCCTCGCCGCCACCTTCTTCGCCTTCGGTAACGCGCTGCGCATCGGCCTGGTGTCGAGCGCCCCCGGACTGGTCGAGCTGATCCCCCAGGGCGTCCTCCTGGCCCTCCCCTATCTGCTCACCTTGGTGGTGCTGACCCTCCAGGGCCAGCGCAGCAGCGCCCCCGCCGCGCTCGGAACGCCGTACGAGCAAGAGTCGCGCTGACACTTCGCGCGCGAACGAGGTCATTCCATACCCGGGTGAAAATCGATTTCGGGTCAGGAGCGACCTCGTCTTTCGTTGGCCGGATTCCAGTTGAGCTAACTTTCTCCAGTGTCGCAACGATTCAACCCCCTGACGTTACAGGGCTTCCACCGTTGGTGGTGCAATGGGCGGCTCCGACGCGCCAGGACGAAGCGCGGCATGAGCCTCGCATAGACACAGCGCGGTATCGGATCACGTACCGGACTGGACGCAGGCGCCCGGGGGGAGCTCCATCCAGGGCGAGAGGGGTCCGTAGGACGGCCTGGAACACCCGGGTGAAGGCTCACCTGGTCACCATGTAGGGGTGGCGTGATGCTGGAGACGACGGAGACCGCGACGTATCGGCCCCGAGTTCTGGCCGTGGACGTGGAGTCGGGCGGCATGGAGCGGCTGTGCTCCATCCTCGCGCCGGCGGGTTATGACGTGCTGACCGCGAGCGGGCTGGCGGCTGCGGCGGCCGCGGCGGCCCATCAGTCCGCGGACCTGGTGCTGCTCGACGTGGAGCGTCCTGGCACGGACGGCCTCGCGACGTACCGGCGCCTTCAGGACGCGCTGGGAAGCCCGGCCCTCCCCGTGCTCATGTTGACGCCCAGCGCGGACCGGGAGACGCGCCGCGAGGTGCTCGAGGCGGGCGTGGATGACCTGCTCATCACCGAGCCCCTGGACCCGCTGGAGCTGAAGGTCCGCATCCACACGCTGCTGGAGCTCAAGGCGCACCGCGAGCGCGGTGGCCAGCGCGCCGAAGCGCTGCAGGACCCGCGCGTCCGCTGGGTGGAGATGGAGCGGCTGGCCCGCGTGGGCACGCTGGCCGCGGACGTGGCGCAGAACCTGGGCCGCGTGGGCGAAGGCCTCCAGCGGGCGCTGGAGCACGTTCGCATGCGCGCGCTACAGGGCCTGCCGCCGGACGCGGACGAGCTCAAGAAGCTGGGCGTGGCCGGCGAGCAGATGCGCCTGCACGGCCAGCACCTGCTGTCGCTGGGCACCACCAATCCGAAGGACATCCAGCGCTTCGACCTGCGCGACCTCGTCCCCGCGGTGGTGGAGCGGATGCGTGACGCCGGCCGCCTCGGCACCGCCGAGGTGAAGGTGCAGCTGCCGGACGAGGCCATCGCCGTCGTCTTCAACCGCCGTCAGCTGGAGCAGGTGCTGGTGGAGCTGCTGGCCAACGCGGTGGACGCGGTGGAGGACGTGACGGACCGCCCGCGTCGCATCCATGTGGGCGTGGAGCTTCCGGACATCTTCGGGGACTTCGGCCCGCGCCTGTACGTGAAGGACACGGGCATCGGCATCTTCGAGGACGAGCTGCAGGCCGTCTTCGAGCCCTACTACACGACGAAGGCGCCCGAGAAGGGCGCCGGGCTGGGCCTCACCGTCGCGCGCACCCTGGTGGAAGCCATGGGCGGCGCGGTGACGGTGCACAGCCGCGTCAACCTGGGCAGCACCTTCACGGTGGAGCTGCCCGAGCAGACGTCGTCCTGGTAGCTAGAAGCGGTAGGCGACGCCGAAGAGCGCTTCCAGCGTGAACTCGGTGTCGTCGATGTCCGGGATGACGGCGGGCCCCAGCCGGACGTTGAAGGTGACGCCCAGCTGGCGGTTGACGAAGTACTCCAGTCCGCCGCCCACGAGGATGGGGAACACCGGTCCGATTCCCTCGCCGAAGTAGACGTGGAAGGGGATGTCCAGGCCCAGGTTCACCATGACGGCGCTGCCGGCGGGGATGCCCACCACCAGGCCCAGGGGCAGCGCCAGGCCCACGTCGGTGTCATGCCGGTTGAAGTAGAAGAACGGGCCCGGCTGGAACGTGAGCGCCAGCGAGAAGTTGCGCTCCTTGACGAGCTGCAACCGCATCCACGCCTGGAGCTTGATGCCCGGGTCCGTGTAGCGGACCCAGCCCTCGCGGCCCCAGTTGAAGCTGAACTTGCCGCCGATGTCGAAGCGATCCGAGCCACCGTGCAGCAGGCCCAGGGAGATGCCGGGCCAGCCAATCTGGCCATGGAAGGCGGTGTTGCCCCCTCCCAGCGTTTCACCGGCGAGGACAGACCAACCCTGACCGCGTTGCGCCAGCGCGGTGGCCGGGAGGGCCAGGAAGCAAGCGAGGAGGACTCCGGGGAGCAGTCGCTTCACACGGTACCTTTCTGCGAGGGCCGCCGAGGAGGGCGGACGGTGGGTGCGGTGCTGCGTCTCTAGACTCATGCCGGCTGCCCGCGCTCACGCGCGAGGCCGAGGAAAGCATCGATGAAGCGGGCCAGCCGGGACTCGGCGCGCGCACGGGCCTGAGCCAGGGGCTCACCGTCAGCGAGCGTCTCCTTCAGCTCGAAGTAGTATTTGATTTTCGGCTCGGTGCCGGAGGGGCGCAGCGTGACGCGGCCGCCGCTCTCCAACTCGAGCGCGACGACGTTGGACGGAGGCAGGCCCCGCTCGCCCTTCTTGTAGTCACTCACCGCGCGGACAGCGTCGCCGCCAATGTCCTTCGGAGGCGCGGCACGGAACGCGTCCATGATGCCGCGGATGACCTGCGCGCCCGCCGCGCCGGGGAACGTGAAGTTGCGCTGCGCGCCCACGTACAGGCCATGCGCGCGCTGAATCTCCTCCAGGTAGCCCAGCACCGTGGTGCCGCGCGTCTGGCACCACGCCGCCAGGTCCGCCATGACGAGCGCCGAGCCCACGCCGTCCTTGTCGCGCGTCACCGTGCCCACGGTGTAGCCCAGCGCCTCCTCGTAACCGAAGACGAAGCGGGTGCCCTCCGCCTGCTCGCGCTCCAGCGCGCGGTTGGCAATCCACTTGAAGCCGGTGAGCACCTCGTCACACGCGGCGCCCAGCGAACGCGCGATGTCTCCCAACTGCGCCGAGGAGACGATGGTGGTGACGACGTGCGGCTTCCCCTGCTTCGCCCCCTGGGTGAGGACGTAGTGGCCCAGCAGCACGCCCACCTCGTTGCCCGTCAGCAGCCGCAGCGACCCGTCCGCGTCGCGCGCCATGACGGCCAGCCGGTCCGCGTCCGGGTCATTGGCCAGCACCACGTCCGCCTTCACGCGCTCGGCGGTGGCGGTGGCCAGGTCCATGGCGCCCGGCTCCTCCGGGTTGGGGAAGCGCACGGTGGGGAAGCGGCCATCCGGCTGCTGCTGCTCGGCCACGGGCGTGACGCGCGGGAAGCCCGCCTCGCGCAGGGCACGCACGGCCCAGTCGCCGCCCACGCCGTGCATGGCGGTGTAGACGATGGACAGCGACTCGGAGCCCTTGCCCACCACGCGCAGCCCCAGGATGGCGCGCACGTAGGCGTCACCGATGGCCGCGGGCAAATCCCGCCACAGGCCCTTGGCGCGCGCATCGGCCGGCGTCAGCAGCGGCACGCGGTTGGCGGGCTCCACCCGGGCGATGGCGGAGGCGATGCCCGTGTCATGCGGCGGGATGATTTGCGCGCCGTTGCCCCAATAGACCTTGTAGCCGTTGTACTCGGGCGGGTTGTGGCTGGCCGTCACCATGACGGCCGCGGCGGCGTTGAGGTGCAGCGCGGCGAAGGCCACCAGCGGCGTGGGCACCGGCTCCGGGAAGACATGGGCGGGGATGCCCTCGGCGGCGAGCACCGCGGCGGTGTCCTCGGCCAGCTCCGCGCTCAGGTTGCGCGCGTCGCGGCCCACCACCACGCCCCGGGTGGCGACGTCCGGCACCTGCTCCTTGAGGTAGCGCGCCAGGCCCGCGGTGGTGCGGCGGATGACGGCGCGGTTCATCCGGTTGGGACCGGCGCCCAGCACGCCGCGCAGGCCCGCGGTGCCGAACTCCAGGTCCTGCGAGAAGCGGTCCTCCAGCTCGGCCCAGTCCGCCTTCGCCAGCAGCGCCGCCAGCTCCGCCGCGGTGGACGGGTCCGGGTCCGCCTGACGCCACGCCTCCGCCCGCTCCTTCAGTCCGGTGGTGTCCATGAGCCCTCGAAGCCTCGTGTAGCCGTTGAGGGCGCGCGAGGCACGGGGCTCGCGCGCCGGTTGTTCAGGTGTAGTCGGTCAGCTTGCTGCGGGTGGCGCGGCCCTTGGGGCCGTCCTTGTTGCCCTGGCACGTCACGCAGAACTCCGCGTAGGGCATGGCGCGCAGCCGGCCGAGCGGAATCTCGTCACCGCACTCCTCGCACTCACCGAACGCGTCCGGGTCATCGCGCAGCTTGCCCAGCGCCTTGAGCACGCGGGCCAGCACGCCATCCATGTTCCGGTTCCGGTTGGAGGCGATGGCCTGCATCATCTCATTGAGCGGCTGCTCGTCCTCGTCGCCGCCGATGCGCGCGTCATCGGTGCGGTTGGGCTCGATTCTCGACGGCGTCTTCTCCGTCAGCTCCGAGTGGAGCGCGAGCAGCAGCGCCTTGAGCTCGTCTCGCTGTTTCGCGTTCACGGTGCCCGCCCCAGGTCAGTACTTCGAAGAGGAGGTCTGCCCGGAGACGATGGCCACCGACGCGGACGCACCCAGACGGTTGGCCCCCGCGCGCAGCATCTTCATCGCGTCCTCGGCGGAGCGGATGCCGCCTGACGCCTTCACGCCCACCGTGTCGCCCACCACCCGGCGCATCAGCGCCACGTCCGCCTCGGTGGCCCCGCCCGGACCGAAGCCCGTGGACGTCTTCACGAAGGCGGCGCCCGCGGCCTTGGAGAGCGAGCAGGCGATGACCTTCTCCTCGTCCGTCAGCAGGGCCGTCTCCAGGATGACCTTCACCGGCACGGGCCGGCTGGCCTCCACGACGGCGGCGATGTCCTGGTGCACCAGCGCGTAGTCGTGCGCCTTGAGCGCGCCGACGTTCAGCACCATGTCGATTTCCCGCGCCCCGGCGCGGATGGACTCCCGGGCCTCGAAGGCCTTGGCGGACGGCAGCGAGGCGCCCAGCGGGAAGCCCACCACGGCAATGGGCACCGTGGACGTGCCGGCCAGCACCCGCGCGGCGGTGGCCACGTGCGTACTGTTCACGCAGACGGTGGCGAAGCCGTACTGGCGGGCCTCCTCGGCCAACTTCACCACGTCCTCTGCGCGAGCCTCGGGCTTGAGCAGCGTGTGGTCGATGTACGGCGCCAGGTCCGCGTGGGAGCGCACCGTCTCCATGGCCACCCGGGCGGTGGACGGGCCCGACGCGGGAGCACGGACCCCGGGCGTCTGCCCCTCCTTCCACGCCTCGAGCCGGCGGCGCGCCTGGTTGGCAATGTCCTCGACGAAATGGAAGAGGTCTTCGGAGTCGGACATGCCCGGCCCCTTAGCCCACTTCCAGGCCCTCGGGAAGCGCTCGCGGGAGAAGCGCGCATCATCAGCGCCCCTGGGTGCCAGGGGGGGGACGGAGCGGTAGAGTCCGCCTCGTGATGTCCTTTGCCCGGTGGCTCGCACTCCTCGTCCTTCTCCTCGCCTCGGTTCCGGGCCAGGCCCTGGCCCAATCGGCCGGCCAGCCACTCACGGTGCATTTCTTCGACGTGGGACAGGGGGACGCCGCGCTCATCATCTCCCCCACCGGCAAGACGGTGCTCATCGACAGCGGCCCGCCCGACGCGCGGCACCGCCTGGAGCAGCGGCTGCGGGAGCTGGTGAAGGAGCCGCTGGACCTCGCCATCCTCACGCACCCCCACTTGGACCACCTGGGAGGCATGTCCACCGCGCTGCGCTCGGTGGGGGCCCGGCGCTTCATGGACCCGGGGTTCGACCACCCGAGCGAGGCGTACCGCGACCTGCTCAACGTCGTGGGCGACGAAGTGGGCCAGGTGATGACGCCCGTTCCCAATCCCCAGGACCCGCGCTCCCTGGTCACCATTGGCCTGGGGGATGGCGCGGCACTCACCGTACTGTGGCCTCGCGTGCCGGAAGACCCCTTCCTCACGGGCACCCGCTCGGACCCGAACTCCAACTCCATCGTCGCCAAGCTGACCTACGGCAAGACGGCGTTCCTCTTCACCGGCGACGCCGAGCCGGACACCGAGGCCACGCTGCTGCGCAAGCCCATCGACCTCGCCTCCACCGTGCTGAAGGTGGCCCACCACGGCGGGCGGCACTCGTCCACCGCGGACTTCCTGGCGGCGGTGAAGCCCCAAGCCGCCGTCATCTCCGTGGGCGCGAAGAACGACTACGGCCACCCCACCTCCGCGGTGCTGGAGCGGCTGCGCGCGGTGAAGGCCACCGTGTTCCGCACCGACCAGGACGGCGAGGTGGTGGCGACCAGCGACGGCAACGTCGTCTCCCTGCGCGCGGAGAAGCGCGGAGGGGCGTCGGAGCTGGTCCCCGGAGGCGTGAAGCCCGGCTCGGTCGCGCTCGGGCCCATCACCCGGGGAACGCGCCGGACCAGCACGCCCCGTGGGCGCGGCGGCGCGTCCGCCCCAGCGGAGGCCCCTAGCACCGACTCCACGCAACGCGACACGGACGCGCCCCGATACTTCAGCCTCAAGGGCAGCAAGGTGTTTCACAAAGAGAGCTGCCGGACCCTGAAGCGCTCCAAGTCGGACCGCACCGCCTATTCGAGCCGCGCCGAAGCCATGCGCGAGCGCCGCCCCGCCGAGGACTGCCACCCATGAGCTTCCGCCCGCGCGTCCTCCTCCCCATCCTGCTGGCACTGGCCGCCTGCAAGGAATCGCCGCCACCTCCCCCGCAGCCGGTCGCCACGCGACCGGCGGAGCCCCCACGGCGCTACTTCGGTGGCACTCCGGACGGGAAGCTCCACGTCTACTTCTTCGACGTGGGCCAGGGCGACGCCGCGCTCATCGTGTCGCCGGACGGGTACACCGCGCTGGTGGACACGGGCCCCGCTTCCGCGGCGGAGCACCTGGTCAACCGGCTGCCCGAGCTGCTCACGCAGCGGCTGGACCTGGTGGTGCTCACCCACCCGCATTCGGACCACCATGGCGCGCTGGAGCCGGTGCTGAAGCGCGTGGGCGCCAGGCAACTGCTGGAGCCGCAGCTGGGCGCCACGCCCAAGGCCTATGACGCCCTGCTCGGCGCCGTGGCAAGCCAGGGCGTGGAGTTCATC
>NZ_VHLC01000161.1:0-13394 GCF_006547355.1 Myxococcus sp. AB036A
GCGGAGCCTGGCGCTGGGGGCGGTGGCGGGGGAGGGGTTGCGGCGCTATGCGCTGGGCGAGGATTCAGGGCCCATTGAAGTGGTGCACGCGGATGCGCGCGAGTACCTGAAGACGTTGCCGTCGCGCGCGTTCGACGTTGTCTTCTTCGATCCGATGTTCGCGAAGCCGCGCAAGTCACAGCCGGCGTTCGACATGCTGCGCCGCTTCGCGGAACACGCGCCGCTGACGCAGGAGACGCTGGAGGAAGCCCGGCGCGTGGCGCGACGGTGGGTGGTGGTGAAGGGCGCGAAGTACACGGACGACCTTCGCAAGCTGGGCCTGGAGGACGAGCCCGGCTCGCGCTTCACCGACGTCATCTGGGGCCGCGTGGGGCCCTCCGCCGAGCCGTGAGGGCCGTTATCACGGCTGCACGGTGCCTCCCATTCGCGGCGTCCACAGCAGGCCCAGGTCCAAGGGGAGGACCTCGAACGGCTCCGCGCTCACGGTGACGTTCCCCGTGAACAACTGGCTCTGGACCCAGTTCGTGGTCCCACGCCGGTAGACCTCCAGGGACTGGCGCACGGGGTCGATGAGCCACACGTTCGCCACGCCTTCGCGGAAGTACAGCGGCATCTTTCGGACCCGGTCCAGGCTCCGCGTGGAGGGGGACAGGACTTCGCACAGCCAGTCTGGCGCAGTGCTGATCCAGGGCAGTTCGGGGTCTGGGGGCTCTGGCAGCCTCTCTCGGCGCCACCCGGCCACGTCGGGCACCACCACATCGCGAGCGAAGTGGAGTTCAGGTTCAACCAGGAACCACCAGCTACCAGGACCCTCACGTGAGAGTTCGAAGGGATGTGCGAGGAGGCTCGTCAGCCGGGCGGCAGCGCGCAGGTGCCCGTAGGCGGGCCTGGGCGAGGCGTACAGCGAGTCATCGACGATTTCACCGACCCAACCGACCGGAAGCTGCTCGATGTCCTCGTAGGTCGCTGGTTTCCGATTCCTGCCCCTGCTCATGCCCACGCCTCGCCGTGAACGGAACCTGTGAAGTCCTCAAGGTAGCACCCGACCTCCAGGGGTGACTACCTGACAGGTTCCCATCCTACGGGAGGCTCTGGCACGTCATATGCGGCCTACTCGTTCCCGGCGCCCTTCGGGGGGCCTTCGCTGCCCATCGGGGAGAGCCGGGCGGACAGGGCTCCGGCCTGCTCGTGGGCCATCTTGTCCCGCGGTGAGCGGTAGTACTGCATGGGCGAATGGTGCAGGAAGTTCGACACCCGGCTCGTGTACAGACAGGCGTACTGCTCCACCTGGTAGCCAAAGCGGCTGTTCTCGTTGCCTTCCTTGAAGAGCAGCCCCCAGTACGGATTGAAGCCTTCCTCCACGTCCTGCTCGAGCGTGTCCGCGACCTCGTTGGCCTCTTTCAAGGCCCGCCGCATCCGGTCCAGCTCCGCCTTCGTCTGCTTGCGGAGCTCCTCCACGCCCAGCCGCTCGTCCGGTGCCAGCTGTTCTCGCTCCAGCCGCCGATCCAGGATGTTGAGCAGCGTCTTGTGGTGGTTCACCTCGTCGTCCAGGCGCTCACGGAGCACCTCCACCTGCGAGAGCGTTCCAATCTCCTCCTGCCGCGTCGCCGTGTACGTGATTTCGTCCTCAATCTCCTGGACCACCATGCACGTGCGCCACAGCGACGACTTCTTCGACTTCAGGATGTCGCCGTAGATGTGGTCGCCCACGTACAGGATGTTCTCGCCCCGGAAGCCCGTCAGCTCCTCGAAGCGCGCCAGGTTGCCGCCTGAGTACACCTTGCCGCGCTCCAGCGACGTGGCCTCGCCCAACACGCGGCCTTCCTCCGTGGAGGCATCCAGTTCCAGGAAGGGGTGTGAGTCGGTGAAGAAGCCCGGCTTGCCCGCCGACGTCACCACCACGTCGAAGTAGTTCCTCCAGCTCGGGTACTCCGCGAGCTGCCCGTCCAGGAGGTACTTCATCACCGCGTCCGTGTAGTCCCACGCGGAGTTCGTCAGCAGGAACAGCCGCTTCCCGCCCGAGCGCAGCTTGTGCAATGCCGGCCCCAGCTCCGGGTCCAGGAACACGTAGCGCGCCAGGTCCTTGCGCACCTCGCGCTTGAGCGAGTTGTCCCGGTGCACCGTGTCGATGGCCTCCCGGATGTCGTCGTACAGCTTGCCGTACTGGACCGTGTGCCCCAGCGACTCCAGCAGCTCGATGATGCCCGCGAACAGGCACGTCTCCGGCAGCGCGAACAACGTGTCGTTCCACGCGAACTGCGGGTTGCGCAGCCGCACGCGCTTGTTCCGGTACAGCTCACGCGAGACCTCGCGCTTCAGCGGGCGCAGCCCGTGGTACGCGCGGCCCACGTGGCCGAAGCGGTCCATCTTCAGGATGTTGCCGTTGACGCGGTCCACCGCCAGCCCGCGCATCACGAAGTGGTGGTCGTACAGCAGCCCGCCCACCACCGGCGGATAGCCGTACTCACTCACCAGCTTCGCCAGCGTCATGTCGAACGACAGCTGCTCCAGCCGGCGCATGTGATAGATGGCCAACGTGTAATCCATGTCGAAGCCGAACAGCTCGACACTGGACATGCGCAGGTTGCGGTTGACGAAGATGTCCCGCGCCCGCTGCACCACCACCCGGCGCTCGCGGGGGGACGTGAGCAGCCGCGTGAGTTCCTCGTCGGCGAGCAGTCCATCGGCCCGCTGCGCGGCGTCCTCGGCGCGGGAGCGATTGAGGGGAGAACGGAAGCTCCCGTGAAGCGGGTCCGGCGTGGGCCCACCCGGGATGGGACGGAACGGGGAAAGTGATGGTGCCAAGGGACTCAGACACATAACACGCGTGTGGGTGGCCCGGCTCTTACCTTGCGGGGTTTGGAGCCGGCATGGCACGCTTCGGGGACTGCGATGCGCTCGCCCACCCGACGACAGCCCTCGGAGGCCCCCGAGGCGGTTCAAGCTCGCCTGTCCGCCCGGATCGCCGCGCTCGAAGATCGGGTTCGCCGCCTGGAGGCCCGGTTGCGTCTGAAAGTCGCCGCCACCGAGCCCGCCGCGCGAAGAACCGCCCAGCGTGCGGCCGAGCGTCCGGCCAGGGCCCGTCCCCGCTGCCCGGGGTGCACGCTGGAGCTGCCGCGCGGTCGCCGCGGTGAGTCGTGCGTGTGGTGTGGTTTCGTCTTTTCCGCCGTCACGCGGCGACGTCCGGCGCGAAAGAAGCGATGACCGCCACGTACCGGCTGACGGGCAAGGTGGAAGGCGGGGAGCTGGCCGAGCTGTACCAGGGCCTCGAGCTTCCCGGCATCCCCGTGGTGGTGAAGCTCTTCCACCCCAGGACGTCCGATCCGGCCTATGCCCATGACCTGGCGGAGACGACGCGGCTGCTCCAGCCCGTGCGGCACCCGGGCATCCTCCACGTCGTGGACCTGGGCGTCATCCGCCAGCGCCTGGCCGTGGTCCGCGAGGACGTGGACGGCTTCACCCTGGGCACCGCGCTCCAGCGCCTGCACTCCAAGGACGTGGTGCTGCCGCCCACCGTGGCGCTCCACATCATCATCCAGCTCCTGGAGGCCCTGCATCAGGCGCACGAAGCGGGCGTGGTGCACGGCGCCATCACCCCGGGCAACGTGGTGCTGTCGCATGACGGCCTGCCCGCGGTGTGCGACTTCGGCGCGCTGCGCGCCCTCATGGCCGTGCCCCAGCTGCGCAAGTCGTTTGGCCACCGGGGCCGCGGTACATACCGCGCGCCGGAAGTCACACGGGGCGAGCCGCACTCCGCGCAGTCGGACATCTACTCGCTCGGCGCCATCGCCTACGAGCTGCTCACCCAGCGAGAGCCCGTGGTGCCCGGCAGCGGCGGGGTGTCCACGCGGCGCAGCGAGGCGTTGCCGCCGCCCAGCCGCGTGGACCGGCGCATCAATTCACGCCTGGACCCGCTCATCCTTCGCGCACTGGAGCCCACGCCCCAGCGCCGCTTCCGCTCTTGTGGTGAGTTCGCCACGTCGCTTCGCAATCAGCTCGCGGCCACCGGTGGCATGCCCTCGGCGGACGACGTTCGCCGCTTCGTGCGGGAGCTGTTCCCCAACGAGATGAGCCTCGTCAGCTCGGGGCCCCCGCCGTTCAAGGAGCCCTTCACGCTGGAGCCCATCTCCGGCGCGGAGATGGACGACCTGCGCGCGGAGGAGCTCGAGAAGTCCGTGGTGCAGCGCGCCCCATACAGCCGCGCGCTGACCGAGGACGAGGCCAACGCGGAGACGCAGCAGGCCTCTGAGCCCGCGTTCGAGGAGTACCGCCCGGAGCTGTACGAGCGGGACGTGGCGGACGCGGCCACGCGGGTGCGGGCACCTTCGCGCGCGTCCGCCTCCGACTCCACCTCCGCGCCGGGGGAGGACACCGGGCCCGCTCCCGCCGGACCGCTGGAGCAGGGGTGGGAAGCGCCGCCGGGCGCCGCTCCGCCGAAGCCTCGCCGCCAGCAGTCATCGGTGGGGGGAGGGAGCGGCCACACCCGCATCGGGCGAAACCCGCGCCTCAAGGTCGTGGAGGACTTCTCCGCGCCCGAGCCGTCCGCGGATGACGAGGGCTCGATCTCCGTCTCCGCGCCAGGTCGCCGCGGCGCTCGGATCCGCCGCGCACCCGTGGAGGCCAAGGGGCCCAAGACGATTCCGGACGTGTTGCCCGCGGTGCAGCCAGCCTCGGCGCGAGCGCGTGACGACATCGCGATGCCGCCGTCCGATCCGGCGTTGCCTTCGACGTCCGACGTGCACCGGCGCCTGGTGAGCGCGGAGCAGCGGTTGTCCGTGGCCCAGCACCGGTATGGACGCCGGTTGGGCATCGCGGCGGCCATTGCCGGGGTGGGGTTGGTCACCTTCCTGGTGGCCGCGTGGCAGCTCGGTGGTGATGCCGCACCCGCGCCAGAGGAGGCCCCGCGAGAGGCGCAGGCCGAGGCCGCCCTCGTGGGCCCACCGCCCGCCGTGCCCATCGCGCCGCCGCCGCAGGTGCCGGTGCGTCCGCCGCCGCCCGCTCCAGAAGCCGCGTCGCGAGGGGGCGAGGAGGACGCGGCCCCCGAGCCGAAGCCTCCCCCGAAGTCTCAGCGCGCGTATGTCACCATCACCACCAATGTGCCGGCGACCGTCTATGTCGACGGCACGCGGCTGAGCCGTCGTACGCCCCTCAACCGATACCCCGTCAAGGTGGGCACCCGGCGCATCAAGCTGGTGTCCGTCGCCACCGGTGAGCCCAAGGAGCTGGACCTGCGCATCAAGCGGGGGCAGCACCTCAAGGTCCTGGTGGACTCGTTCACATCTCCGAGGCGGTGACCATGGACCCGACCCGCATCTTCGTCGTCGAGGATCAACCCCAGCTCCTCAAGAACCTGGTGAAGGTGCTGGCCACCTTCCCCGAGCTGGAGGTGGTAGGCACCTCCCAGGAAGGGGAGGCCGCGGTGGAGGACATCGTCCAGCTCCGCCCCCAGCTCGTCCTCCTGGATCTGGAGTTGCCCGGCATCAACGGCATCCAGGTGACCCAGCGGGTGAAGCGCCGCGCCCCGGAGGTGGAGATCCTCATCCTCACGTCCTTCGACGACGAGACGAAGGTCTACGAGGCCATCCAGGCCGGGGCCTCCGGCTACCTGGTGAAGCGGGTGGGGCCGGAGAAGATCCGCTCCGGCATCCAGGAGGTGATGGAGGGCGGGACGGTCCTGGAGCCCATCATCGCCAAGCGCTTCTGGAACTACTTCCAGTCCGTGCAGGCGAAGTCCACCCAGGCGGAGAAGAAGCCGGAGAACCCCTGGTCGCTCACGCCGCTGGAGTTCGAGGTGCTGCGCTACGTGGCCAAGGGCCTGTCCAACGCCGAGGTGGGGCACGTGATGACGCTGGAGCGGCGGA
Organism: Myxococcus sp. AB036A; assembly: GCF_006547355.1. Classification (NCBI taxonomy): domain Bacteria; kingdom Pseudomonadati; phylum Myxococcota; class Myxococcia; order Myxococcales; family Myxococcaceae; genus Myxococcus; species Myxococcus sp. AB036A. The sequence goes on from NZ_VHLC01000161.1 coordinate 5,862, forward strand.
CGGTGCGCACGCACCTGTCGCATATCTACCGGAAGATGGGCGTCAACTCTCACGTGGAGGCCGTGGTGATGGCCTTGCGTGCGGGTGTCGTGGATCTATAGCCACGCTCTGGTTAGGTTCGGGGTCCTATGTCCAAGGCTTCCCCGAGCAAAGTACCCACTCGCGTGGCGGACCCCGCACTCGAGTCCCTGTTCGACGTCCACGAGGCCACGCTTCCCAACGGCCTCCAGGTGCGGCTGCTCGCCAACCACCAGGCTCCTGTCGTCAGTCTCTACACCGTGTTCCAGGTCGGCAGCCGCAACGAGCGGCCCGGCATCACCGGCATCAGCCACCTGTTCGAGCACATGATGTTCAACGGGGCGAAGAAGTACGGCCCCAAGATGTTCGACAAGACGCTGGAGTCCAACGGCGGCCGCTCGAACGCGTACACGTCCACCGACCTGACGGTGTACTACGACGACTTCTCCGCCGACGCGCTGGAGACGGTGCTGGACCTGGAGTCGGACCGGATGCGCTCGCTGCGCATCTCCCAGGCGACGCTCACCAGCGAGCGCGAGGTGGTGAAGGAGGAGCGCCGCGTCCGCGTGGACAACGACATCTTCGGCCTCATGGACGAGGAGCTGGGCACGCTCGTCTACAAGGCGCATCCCTACCGCTGGCCTGTCATTGGATGGATGGCGGACATCGAGGCCATCCGCCGCGAGGACTGCCAGGACTACTTCCGCACCTACTACGCGCCCAACAACGCGGTGCTCTACATCGTCGGGGCCATCGACCCGAAGAAGACGCTGGCGCTGGTGCGCAAGTATTACGGGAACATCCCCAAGGGCCCCGCGCCCGCGGCGGTGCTCAACTCGGAGCCCGAGCAGAAGGGCGAGCGCCGCGCCGAGGTCCGCCACCCCGCGCAGTCCCCCGCGCTGATGCTGGGCTTCCGCGGGCCGGCCGCGCGCGATGACGACACCTTCGTGCTGGACGTCATCCAGTACGTGCTGACGAAGGGGGAGGGGAGCCGGCTGATCCGCTCGCTGGTGTACGAGCAGAAGCTGGCCGTGTCGCTGATGCTCGACTGGAGCTGGCGCATCGACCCGGGCACCATCCTCTTCTACCTGGCCCTGAAGCCGGACTCCGACCCGAAGAAGGTGGAGGCCGCGCTGTACGCCGAACTGGAGAAGATCGCGCGCGAGGGCATCACCGAGCGCGAGCTGCAGAAGGCGCAGAACAACCTGCGCTCGGACCACCTGCGCGAGCTGGCCACGAACAGCGGCCGGGCGCATGCCCTGGGCCACTACGAGGCGCTGCTCGGCGACTGGCGCCGGTTGCTGACGCTGCCCTCCACCTACGCCTCCATTACCAACGACCAGGTCAAGGCCGTGGCCGCGAAGTACTTCGCGCCCGAGCGCCGCTCCGTGGTGACGCTGGTTCCCGCGCCCACCGAAGCCTGAGCCCGGTCCGTACAAGGAAACCTCCCGATATGGCTTCTCGCAAGAGCCCCTCCCGAAAGTCCCCCGCACGTCCGGCGAAGCGCGCCGGCGGCAAGGCCCCCGTCGCTCGCAAGGCTCCGCTGAAGCGCGGCGCGCCCCGCGCCACGACGAGCGCCCTCACGCTTCCCACGCTGCACGAAAGCACTACGTCCAGTGGCCTGAAGGTCATCGCCGCCGAGCGCGGGCCCCTGCCCATGGTGTCCGTGCGGCTGGTGATTCGCGCGGGCAGCGCCACCGACCCGGATGGCAAGCACGGCCTGGCGGACTTCACCGCCCGGCTGCTGCGCCGGGGCACCCGCCGGATGAACGCGCAGGCCATCGACGAAGCGGTGGAGTTCGTCGGTGCCAGCCTGGGCGTGGGTGTGAGTGAAGACACGCTGTCAGTGGCCCTCACCACGCCGTCCGAGCACTTCGTGCAGATGCTCGACATCCTGGGCCAGTTGGTGCGCGAGCCCACGTTCCCGCAGTCCGAAGTGGACGATGCGCGCGAGCGCGAGCTGGCGCAGTTCGCCAATGACCTGGACGACCCGTCCATCATCGCCGACCGCGCCATGGTCCGCGCGCTCTGGGGCAACCACCCCTACGGCCACGACGTAGGCGGTTCGTCGAAGAGCGTGAAGACCTTCACGCGCGATGACGTGGTGCGCTTCCACCAGGAGCGCATGGGCCCCAAGGTGTCCATGCTCATCGTGGTGGGCGCGGTGGATCCGCAGCGTGTGGCTGCCGCGGCGGAAGACGCCTTCGCTGATTGGACGGGCGGGCCGGATGCGCCCGTGGCCATTCCCGCGCCGGAGCGCATTGCCCTGGGTGGGCGGGTCATCATCGTGGACAAGCCGGACCAGACGCAGTCGCAGGTGCGGCTGGGCGGCCCCGGCATGCGCATGGGCCACGAGGACTATTTCCCCGCCACGGCGATGAACATCGCCCTGGGCGGTGGATTCACCTCGCGCCTGATGAACGAGATTCGCGTCAACCGCGGCCTCACGTACGGCGTCAGCTCGTGGTTCGACTCGATGAACGCGGCCGGCGTCTTCGCGCTGTCCACCTTCACGAAGACGGAGTCCACGCGCGAAATCATCGACGTGGCGCTGGCGGAGATTGGCGGCGTCCGGGAGAAGGGGCTCAAGCCCCGCGAGCTGGCGGATGCCCAGGCCTACCTCGCCGGCCTGTACCCGCTGCGGACGGAGACGAACGAGTCCATTGCCGGAAGCATCGCCGAGGCCCGCCTGCACGGGCTGGGGGATGACTGGGTGGAGCGGTTCCGGGACCGGCTGCGCGCGGTGACGCCGAAGCAAGTCGTGGCCGCCGCCAAGAAGTACTGCTTCGCGCAGGCTCCCGCCGTGGTGGTGCTGGGCAAGGCGGACGTGGTGAAGAAGCAGCTCAAGGGCCTGGGCCCCATCACCGTGGTGCCGGCGTCGGAGTACGAGTGACGGACGTCCGCATCCTCTTCGAGGGCGGCGGCGTGCTCGTGGTGGACAAGCCGCCCGGGATGCTCGTCATTCCCGGGCGCGAAGGCGGCCCCTCGCTGAGGGAGTTGCTGGAGACGCAGCGGCGCCAGAAAATCTTCGTGGTGCACCGGTTGGATCGGGACACCTCGGGGGCCCTCGTGTTCGCACTGGACGCCGCGGTGCACCGGGCCCTGTCGGGCGCCTTCGAGACGGGGAAGGTGCGCAAGCGCTACGTGGCGCTGGTGGAGGGCCGGGTCGAAGCGCCGCAAATGGTGGATGCGCCCCTGGTGGCCGGCAGGAAGGGGCGCATGCGCGTGGCTCGGCCTGGGGATACGGAAGCCAAGGCCTCGCGCACCCGCGTGCGGCCCGTGGAGACCTTCGAGCGTGCGTCCCTGGTGGAGGCCGAGCCTCTCACGGGGCGGACGCACCAGATTCGCGTGCACCTGCTGTCCCTGGGGCACCCGCTGCTGGTGGACCATCAGTACGGCCGCGAGGCGCCGCTGACCGAGAAGGACCTGGGCGGGGAGGGGGACTCGGTGGTGCTGTCACGCACGCCGCTTCATGCCGCGCGTGTGGAGTGGCCTGCCCTGGCAGGAGTCGAGGCGCGCGCCGTGGAGGCGCCCGTGCCTGAGGACATGGCCCGTGCCCGCGAGTTGCTGCGGGCGTCCGTCACTTCACTTTGAAGCCAGGGCCGGTTCACGGTTCGAACCGCATGCCCAGGTACATCGCGAGCCCGCCGAGCTGGCTGTCCAGCCAGGGCGTGTGCACCGGCGCCCAGGCGCCTCGCGCCTCCGCCAACGCGCTCCAGCGGCCGAAGCGGTGGGCCGCTTGTAGGGAGACGAAGCCCATGCCGGAGACCCTGCTCTCTTTCACTTCGCCCTGGAATTCGCTGGAGAGGTAGTGGTGGAAGGGGACGGGACCGGCGCCTGCCCGCCCGTGGAGGGAGAACGCGCCACGGCGGAAGAGCTCCGCGCGAACGGAGAGCAGCAGGGGCAAGGCCAGCACCTGCGAGTGGACCGCTCCGAGCGCCTCGACCGGGCCACCGTACATGGCGGTGCGGGCTCCGACTTCCAGCTCCGCCGCGATGCGGTGCCTCCACCAAGGCGTGAGGACCGAGACGCCGACACCGCCCGATGGACCGGTGTTGGCGCTACTCGCGATGACTCCTCCCGCGAGCAGGAAGAACGAACTCCGCCAGGTGTCGACCGCCTCGGATGCGGGCGCGGTGACGGGCGTGGACCGCACGGTGACGCCGGCCTCGGTGTGTGCTGCGTGCGCCTGGTCCCGGTGGCGGACGCGTACCTTCACCCGCTTGGCTCCGGAAGCTGGAACGACGCGAACACGCAGCACGTCCTGGGCATTGGCTCCGACGTCGGCCGAGTGGGGCGCATCTTCCGTCGGAAGCTCCTGTGCTGGCGGAGCGGAGCCGCTTCTCGCGGGGGCCGTCCGCGTTGCCGCATCTGACAGAGGCCCCGTCGTCCGCGGGTCCTCGGAGGTCGGGGCCACCGCCGCTGACGTCGGACTCTCCTCTTCGGGAGGGGCGACCGCCGCGCCTTTCGCCACCACGTCGACGTCACCGGCGCGCAGGGGCGCTTCGCCCGCCATCAGTAGCCAGCCTCCCTCTACGGAGGGCAGGGAAGGCGGCGTGAGTGCCGTGGCCAGCGGCGAGTCCGGCGGCGGGTCCAGTGGAACGGCTGCATCGGTGCGAAGCGTCCCTCGCGTGGCCAGCACTCGTGCCTGCCGGACGCCAGGAGGGACTTCGACGGGCACGCGGGCCTGTCCCCGGGCGTTCGCCCGAACAGGGCCGAAGCGACGATTCGCGACCTCCACCTCGACGTGCGCGCCCGCCGCCGTGGCGACATCGAGCTCCGTGAGTCCCACCAGCGGCAGCCGTACCACCGTCACCGGGGGCGGCGCGTCCGCAGTGGGAGCGTCCGTCCAGAAGAGGAGGACGGCCACGTGCGGATAACGAACGGAAGGAGGCCGCCACTGGAAGAGACGGACCGCACCACGCTCCACGCGGTTCGAGACGAAGGTGCCCGTGGATGCGGCGGCGTAGAGGGTTCCCGTGCCGGCGGGGACCTGGACCTTCAACGTCACCGGGGCATCGGTGCCGAGCACGATGCGCTCGGGCGACCAGGACACGGTGACGTCAGGTGTGGCCGCCAACCCCGCCACCGGCATGGCGAGGACCATCAGGAGGGGCAGCGCGCGCAGTGTCATCGTCCGTGCCCCTCCTGATGAATGTGCGGCCCCGGTCAATCTCCCGACGCGGGGGGCGGCTCGGCGCCGTCAGCGGGCGCCGGCTCGGCGCTGTCACTGACGGGCAGGGGCTTGTCCGCGGGTCCGGTCACCTGCCGGTTGGGCGGGTTGAAGACCGGCTTCTCCACCGGGCCGCCACCACGGCCGTGCACCAGCGTCTTGGTGTCGGTGCGGAAGGTGATGTCCACCTTGTCGCCGCGAACGGCCGACACGTAACCCGTGCCGAAGGTGGGATGCTGGATGACCTGATCTACCTTGTACGTGTCCTTCGGGCTGTAGCGGGGCGCGTTGGCGACATCCTTTCCAGCGAGCTGCTCCTCGAAGGAGATGATGACCTTCTCCGCCTTCGCGGACGCGCTCGAACTGCTGGAGGACGCGCGCGGGGTGCGCGTGGTGCTGGACGAGGGGCGATCCGTCGCACCAGGCGCCGCGCGATAGGCGTGGTCTCCGCCACACGTGTTGCAGCGCACCCGAGCAATCTTCGTTCCCACCATCGCCAGGATGGTGTGCGCGAGGGTGAGCTTGCAGCGGGTACAAAGCGCATCCACCTCGCCGCCGACCTTATGAGTTGCCATGTTCGTTCGTCTGTTTCTCTGCCCGGCAGGGGACGCCGCCGGGCATGGGAGTAAAGGGGCGCGGAACATAACGGCATCGCTTCCAAGGGAGGAAGTGTCTTCGTCGCTTGCCTCCCCGGGCCTTGTGCCGGCCACCGGGCCGCCATAAAGAGTAGCCCCGAACGCATGACCACGCAGACCCCCAGCAAGCCAGCACGCGAGCCCGGGCCCATCACCCAGGCCGTCACGAGCTTTGGCCAGGGCCTCATCGACATTGTCAGCACCCTGGGCGGAATCATCACCATGGGGCTGGCCGTGTTCCGCTGGAGCGTGCGGCGCCCCTTCCGGCTGGTCAACCTCTTCGCCCAGTTGGACTTCGTGGGCGTGGGGTCCATCTTCATCGTGTCGCTCACCGGCACGTTCACCGGCATGGTCTTCGCGCTACAGACTTCCACCGCCTTTCAGCTCTTCGACGCGGAGAGCCTGGTGGGCCCCACGGTGGCACTGACGCTCACCCGCGAGCTGGCGGCCGTGTTCTCCGCGCTGATGGTGACCATGCGCGCAGGTTCTGCCATGTGCACCGAGCTGGGCACCATGCGCGTCACCGAGCAGGTGGACGCGCTGGAGACCATGGCCGTCAACCCGGTGCAGTACCTGCTGGTTCCCCGGGTGCTGGCCGGCCTCTTCATGGTGCCGGCGCTCACCATGCTCTTCAACACCATGGGCATGGGCGGGGCCTACGTGGTGGCCGTCGGGGGCCTGGGCATCTCCCCCGGAACCTTCCTCTCCCGGACGCAGCAGTGGCTGGCGCCCGAGGACATCTTCCAGGGCCTGCTCAAGGGCGCCGTGTTCGGCCTGTCGGTGTCCCTCATCTGCTGCTTCAAGGGCTTCAACGCCTCGGGCGGCGCCAAGGGCGTGGGGCAGGCCACCACGGAGGCGATGGTGGCCAGCGCCCTGTCCATCTTCATCCTCGACTTCATCCTGGGCGTCCTCTTCTTCTGATGTCGCCCCCGGCTTCCAACGCTCCGGCGTCCGGCACGCCGATGATCCAGGTGGTCGACCTGCACAAGACGTTCGGCGACCACAAGGTGCTCACCGGCATCAACCTCACCGTGCCGGCCGGCAGCACCTGCGTCATCCTGGGCGGCTCCGGTTCCGGCAAGACGGTGCTGATGAAGCACATGATTGGCCTGCTCAAGCCGGACCGCGGCCAGGTCATCATCGACGGGGAGGACATCGTCCCCATGGGCGTCGAGGCGCTCCAGAAGGTGCGCAACAAGTTCGGCATGGTGTTCCAGGCCGCCGCGCTGTTCGACTCGATGACCGTCTTCGAGAACGTGGCATTCCCGCTGCGGGAGCACACGAAGGATCCGGAGGACGTCATCCGCCAGAAGGTCCGCGCGCGGTTGGACCTGATGGGTCTGAAGAAGGACGTCGAGGACCGGTTCCCCGCGGACCTGTCCGGCGGCATGCGCAAGCGGGTGGGCCTGGCGCGGGCCATCGTCATGGACCCGAAGGTGGTGCTCTATGACGAGCCGACCACCGGCCTGGACCCCATCACCACGGACTACGTGGACGAGATGATCCTGGCTGCCCAGAAGGAGCTGGGCGTCACCAGCGTGGTCATCAGCCATGACATCTCCTCCGCCTTCAACGTGGCGGACCAGATTGCCTTCCTCTCCAAGGGCGTCATCGTGGCCAGCGGTTCGCCGGAGCAGCTCCGCGAGGCGGAGCACCCCGCGGTGAAGGTGTTCCTGGAGACCTGGTTCGGGAAGAACTGATCGGGGC
>NZ_VHLC01000162.1:0-12979 GCF_006547355.1 Myxococcus sp. AB036A
GCACGGGGGCGGGGTCGGTCATCGGCCAGACACGAGAGGAGGGGCGACTCTACGCGATGCGCGGACCCCGCGAAAACAATGGTGCGGCCGGGAAGCCTGGTGGCCCGGCCGCCGGGCAGGTGCGGGCTACTTCTTCTTCACCTTCGCCAGCTCCGTGCGCATGCGCTCCAGCAGCAGGTCCCAGCCGCCCTTCTCCATCAGCGGCTTCACCTGCGTGTCCCGGATGTCCTGGAGCATGGACGAACCCAGCACCGTCACGTCCACGACCTTCCAGGCGGCGGCTTCCTTCACCAGCCGGTACTTGAGCTTCATCTCCTGCGTCTTCAGCGGGTGCTTGATGAAGACGGTGGAGGCCACCGTGGCCTCGGGGCCCTGCACCTGCGAGGGCTCGTAGGTGATGCTGTCCAGGTTCTTGAAGTTCTCCCGCACGCGGGGGAAGGCGATGTTCGCGAAGAGGTCCTGGAACAGCGAGACGAACTCCTTGCGCTGCGCATCGGTGCCCTTCTCCCAGTTGTCGCCAAGCAGGAACTTGCCCTGCTCCTGGCTGCCGAAGTGCTTGAGGGCCAGGGCGTCGCGCTCGTAGCGCACGGACTGCACCACGGTCTTCACCGGCTTGGCGATGGGGTCTTCCTTCGCGGCGAGCGCGGGGAGGGCGAAGGCGAAGGTGGCCAGGAAGGCGAGGGTACGGAAGCGGGCGTTCATGTCGGGCTGTTCCTCCAGAGCGGATGCGCGGACGTCTGTTAGCCCAAGGGAACGTCCGGCGCCTCGCGAAATTCATGGTGGGGTGGAAGGCGGCCATCCGGCCGTAGCCAGCCTGGTCGCTGTTCGCTGGCGGATTCCGAAAAGTTGAATGATGCGGCCCTCTTGCGCGTTTGACTCCTCTAGGAGGCCACGTCTAGTGTCCGGCCTTCGCGCACTGTCAGCGCAGCCTCTGAGACGACATGCCTACCGACTTCCTGTTCACGTCTGAATCCGTCACTGAAGGCCACCCGGACAAGATCGCCGACCAGATCTCCGACGGTGTGCTGGATGCCATCATCGCCAAGGACCCTCAGGCGCGCGTCGCCGTGGAGACGCTCGTCAAGACGGGCCTGGCCATCGTCGCGGGTGAGGTGACGACGAACTGTTACGTGGACATCCCGAAGCTCGTCCGCAGCACCATCTGCCGCATCGGGTACACCGACAGCTCCATGGGCTACGACGGCAACACCTGCGGCGTCATGGTGGCCATCGAAGGCCAGAGCCAGGACATCGCCCGGGGTGTCGACAACAAGAAGGACCAGGGCGCCGGCGACCAGGGCATGATGTTCGGCTTCGCCTGTGATGAGACGCCGGAGCTGATGCCGGCCCCCATCCACTACGCGCACGCCATCACCCGCCGCCTGGCGGATGTGCGTCGCAAGCAGCACCCGTGGATCCGCCCGGACGGCAAGAGCCAGGTGACGGTGGAGTACCGCGACGGCCGCCCCGCCCGTATCGACGCGGTGGTGGTGTCCACGCAGCACTCCGATGAGGTCTCCAACAAGAAGATCCAGGAGGCCATCCGCGAGGACGTCATCGCGAAGGCGCTGCCCAAGAAGCTCATCGACAACAAGACGAAGTTCTTCATCAACCCCACCGGCCGCTTCGTGGTGGGTGGCCCCATGGGTGACTCTGGCCTGACGGGCCGGAAGATCATCGTGGACACCTACGGCGGCATGGGCCGTCACGGTGGCGGCGCGTTCAGCGGCAAGGACCCGTCCAAGGTGGACCGCTCGGCCGCGTACATGGGCCGTCACATCGCCAAGACGGTGGTGGCCGCGGGCCTGGCCCGGCGCTGCGAGGTGCAGGTGTCCTACGCCATCGGCGTGGCCGAGCCCGTCAGCGTCATGGTGGAGACCTTCGGCACCGCCACGGTTCCGGAAGAGCGCATCGCCCTGGCCGTCCGCAAGACGTTCGGCCTGCGTCCGCGCGAAATCACCGAGTACCTGGACCTGCTGCGGCCCATCTACCAGAAGACCGCCGCCTACGGTCATTTCGGCCGCACGGAGAAGGAGTTCACCTGGGAGCGCGTCGAGGACAAGAAGGACGCGCTGCGGGATGCCGCCAAGAGCGCCACGCCGTCAGGTGGCCGCCGCCTGAAGGCCGTCTGAGGCAGGCGCTTCGATTCGGCCCTCGCGCTGCCTGACTGGCGCGTGAGGGCCCGCAAGCACACGGGCCGCTTCCCAGGGAGGGAGGCGGCCCGTTGTGTTTCTGCCTGGGCGCTTCGCTGCGGCGAGGCCCTCGCCCCGGTGCATGCGGGCGAGGGCGACAGCGGACCGCTTAGTAGCGGTAGGTGTCCGGCTTGTACGGGCCGGAGGTCTTCACGCCGATGTAGTCAGCCTGCTCCTGGCTCAGCTCGGTGAGCTGCGCGTTGAGCTTCTTGAGCTGGAGGCGAGCGACCTTCTCGTCCAGGTGCTTGGGCAGCACGTACACCTTGCCGACCTCGTAGTTGGCGCTGTGCGAGTACAGCTCAATCTGAGCGATGGTCTGGTTCGCGAACGAGCTGGACATCACGTAGCTGGGGTGGCCGGTGCCGCAGCCCAGGTTCACCAGCCGGCCCTTGGCCAGCAGGATGATGCGCTTGTTGTCCGGGAAGATGATGTGGTCGACCTGCGGCTTGATCTCCTCCCACTTGTACTTCTCCAGGGAGGCGACCTCGATTTCGTTGTCGAAGTGGCCGATGTTGCAGACGATGGCCTGGTCCTTCATCTTGGCCATGTGGTCATGGGTGATGACGCCCTTGTTGCCGGTGGCGGTGACGAAGATGTCCGCCTTGTCCGCGGCGTAGTCCATGGTGACGACGCGGTAGCCCTCCATGGCCGCCTGGAGCGCGCAGATGGGGTCGATCTCCGTCACCCACACCTGGGCGGACAGCGCGCGCAGCGCCTGCGCGGAGCCCTTGCCCACGTCGCCGTAGCCCGCGACGACGGCAATCTTGCCGGCGACCATCACGTCCGTGGCGCGCTTGATGCCGTCCACCAGCGACTCACGGCAACCGTACAGGTTGTCGAACTTGCTCTTCGTCACGCTGTCGTTGACGTTGATGGCGCGGAACAGGAGCGTGCCCTTGGCGGACATCTCCTGAAGGCGGTGCACGCCCGTGGTGGTCTCCTCGGTGACGCCGAGAATCTTCGCGCTCTTGCGCGTGTACCAGGTCGCGTCCTCGGCCAGCTTCGCCTTGATGGCGGCGTACAGCTCGCGCTCTTCCTCGCTCTGGGGGTTGGCCAGGACGCTGGCGTCCTTCTCCGCGCGCTTGCCCAGGTGCATGAGCAGCGTGGCGTCACCACCGTCGTCCAGAATCATGTTCGGACCCTCGTGGTCACTGCCCGCGGGGCCGAAGTCGAAGATGCGGTGGGTGAAGTCCCAGTACTCCTTGAGGGACTCGCCCTTGTGCGCGAACACCGGCGTGCCGGCCTGCACCAGCGCGGCGGCGGCGTGGTCCTGCGTGGAGAAGATGTTGCACGACGCCCAGCGGACCTCGGCGCCCAGCGCCTGGAGCGTCTCCACCAGCACGGCCGTCTGGATGGTCATGTGCAGCGAGCCCGTCACGCGCGCGCCCTTGAGCGGCTGCGTCTTGGCGTACTCCTCGCGGATGGCCATGAGCGCGGGCATTTCGCTCTCGGCGATGCGGATTTCCTTGCGGCCCCAGTCGGCGAGCGACAGGTCGGCGATGGCGTAATCCTGCTTCAGGGACTTGGTTGCGGCGGTCATGGCAATGGCTCCTGGTCCAGCGGGCGCGGCGTTCCGGGCTCGGGGAAGTTCGGTGTGGATGCTGCGACGACTCACCCTCGCAAGAGACGCGTACAGGTGAGCGCCGTTGGGTGATTCCGCTTCGAGCCTGGGGCCGTGTCCGGCCTCGCAGCGCTCCTCGAAGTCAGCGGGGAACCTACGAAAAGGACCCCTTCATTTCAACGAGAGACTGCCGCCCCCGGGGGCAGGCGGACAGCCTGCTCCATCCACTTCCAGACGCCCACCTAGCGAGGGAACGTGGCGAGCGTGAGGGACTCGGGAGGGACGGCCAGCTCCTTGGGCGCCAGCGCCACGCCGGACAGGTAGCGCCAGCCGGTGCCGTCGTGGCGGAAGTCGGAGCGCTCCACGAAGGAGCGGTCCTTTCCCTTCTCGAACACCTTGGCGAAGAAGAGCACCTGCGCCAGTCCGTCCGCGTCCGGTTCCCGGCGGTCCATCACCACCAGCTTCGGGTACTGGTGCGCCTGGGCGAAGGCGCGCAGCTCGCGCAGCACCTCGTCCTGGGGCCGCGCGCGGTCCGGGTGGTGGGGGTGCAGCGTCTTCCACAGCCAGGCGACCTCGCGCAGGGCGAAGGCGCTGTAGCGGCTGCGCATGAGGCGCTCGGCGTCGGGCGGCTCGGCCTCGCCTCGGTGGAAGGGCGCGCAGCACTCGCGGTAGCGCAGGCCGGAGGAGCAGGGACAGAGGGGGGCAGGGGGCATGGTGCGGTCCGAGCCTACCCGTCCCGCGCGGGCCGTGGGTGTTCGTGCGTACAGAGTCGGTGGAACGCCCTTGCTGGGCGGGGAGAGCAGGCATACATCCGGGGGCCGCACCCTATGAGCCTCCTCGAAGCCATCGTCCTGGGTCTGGTCCAGGGTCTCACGGAGTTCCTTCCCATCAGCTCCACGGCGCACCTGCGCATCGCGCCGGAGCTGTTCGGCTGGAAGGACCCGGGCGCGGCGTACTCGGCGGTCATCCAGCTGGGCACGGTGGCGGCCGTGCTCATCTACTTCCGCAAGGACATCGTCTCGCTGGTGGCGGCCTTCTTCCGGGGGCTGGCGCGGCGCGAGCCCTTCGGCACGCTGGAGGCGCGGCTGGCGTGGTTCGTCCTGGTGGGCACGCTGCCTGTCGGCATTGCCGGGCTGACGTTGAAGAAGTTCATCGAGAACGAGTTCCGCTCGCTCTACGTCATCTCCGGAAGCCTCATCGTGCTGGCCCTCATCCTCCTCTACGTGGAGAAGCGGGCCTCGCACCAGCGGACGCTGGCGGACATGCGGTGGCGGGATGGCATCCTCATTGGCATGTGGCAGGCGTTGGCGCTGATTCCGGGTGCTTCTCGCTCTGGCACGACGCTGACGGGCGGCCTGTCGCTGGGGCTCAAGCGCGAGGATGCGGCACGCTACTCGTTCCTGCTGTCCATTCCGGCCACCACGCTGGCGGGCGTCTTCGAGCTCAAGCACCTGCTGGAGGCGGAGACGCGGCCTTCCGCGATGGCGCTCTGGGTGGGGACGTTGGTGGCCTTCGCGTCGGGCATGGCGGCCATCGCGTGGCTGTTGCGCTTCCTGCGCACGCGGACGACGCTGGTGTTCGTGGTGTACCGCGTGGCGCTGGGCGTGCTGCTGCTGGTGCTGCTCCAGACGGGGAAGCTGAGCCCGATGTCGGGCACGGAGAACGTGGAGGTCCCTGGCGAGCCGGGGGCTCCGCCGGTGGAGAAGCAGATTACCGACTAGCGTGAGAGGACGTGGGCCGTGAGTGTGGAGGCGCTGTTCCAGACACTGGAGTCACGGCTGTCCTCGCGGCCGGCGCGTGAGGTGCACCTGCCAGGGTGGACCCTGCGGGAGGCTTCGGTGCTGGTGCCGGTGTTCGAGCGGGACGGCGTGCCCCACGTGCTCTTCACGCGCAGACCCGCGACGCTGCGGACGCATGCGGATCAGTACAGCTTCCCCGGGGGAGGCCGCGACCCCGAGGACGCGACGCCCCTGCACACGGCGCTGCGCGAGACGGAAGAGGAGCTGGGCATCGATCGGCGCGGCGTGCGGGTGCTGGGCATGCTGGATGAAGTGCCCACGATTTCGCAGTACCGGGTGCGGCCCTTCGTGGGGGTGATTCCCGGGGACGGGAAGTACCGGCCGAGCGCGGAGGAGGTGGCCTTCATCCTGGAGGTGCCACTGTCGGGGCTGTTGGACCCGTCCATCCTCCGCGTGGAGCAGAAGGAAATCATGGGGGCGGAGCGGGACCTGTACTTCTACACGTATGGGACGCACGTCATCTGGGGCGCGACGGCGCGCATCCTGCGCGACTTCCTGAACCACGTGACGCAGGTGCCTGGCGGGGCGGGGTAGGGCGCCGTCGCGTCAGGGCAGGCGGGTTCGGAACTGGAGCCAGGGGACGAGCTCCGGGTGCTTCTGCTCCACGTTCGTCCTGGGCAGGGCGTGGGCCAGGATTTTGAGCGCGTGCTTGAGCCTGCGCATGGCGCGGAGCTTCTCGATGGGGACGGTGCGGATGTCCTCCTGCGCCATCCACTGCGCAGCCTCCTCCAGCGAAAACGTCGTCAGACGCTGGACCCACGCGACAATCGGTTCGGCATCGAGGACGAAGTCGCCTTCGCGCTCGCCAAACTCGGCAATCATCCCTGAGCGCAGGTTCATCTCAGAGAGCCTGAGGGAGTACTCCTCCTCGTCGGAATGGCGTTGTGCGAGGGCTCCGTAGACGAGCAGTCCGATATGCGCCCACCCCAAGCTCCGCTCTTCGCGGGCCCGCGCGGCGATGGTGAAGGCGAAGACGTCCCAGTTGAAGTGCTCGCCATCTACAGGCTCCCCGATGACGAGTCCGTCGAGCCACGCTCTCAACTGCGGTAGTGGCCAGCTCAAGACGGTTGCAACGAGGGAAGGATTCGTTTTCATCGCTCTTGGTCAGGGAGGGAACGTGATGCCGTACCGGGCGAAGGCCTGCCGTCCGAGTGTCAGTACTTTGTCGCTCACGGCTTTGGGGGCCCGGTTCATGTAATGCCCGCTCCGAGGTGTGATTCGGACACCAAAGAATGTGGTCCCATGGATGGCAAGTTCCGCCTCACCAGCAGCCAATACAGGACGTCCGCCACTCGCGACCGTGTGCGCGATTTCGAGTGTGTTCCATTTTTCAGGGACGATTCTCAGATGGCCCTCTTCGGTGATGACCCATTTCACCCGTTCCTCGCTGGCATAGCGTGCGAACTGGGGGGAATCCACACTGGCGGGACGGACCCCGAGCTTGCGGGCCAGCTCCAGCTCTGCAGGAAGGCGTTCTGGGAGCTGATTGTCGAGAACCTGCGTGGCCCCCGTGCCGTCAGTTCGTGGCGCGTTTGAGCTTCCAGTGCCGCGAGCCGTCATGGCGACCGCATGGGGCGCGAGGCCCACGGTCATGACGCCCTCCGCCACGGTGATGGAGCGCACGCCCCCTGCTATCGCCGCGGATAGCCGGAAGCCCGCCTGAGTCTCGGCGGCCAGGGCCGCGCTGGCGAAGCCGGGCAGCGTCGGTCCCTTGGAGGCCATGCTCGCGGCTCCACCACTCAGCGCCGCCGTCAGCGCGAGGATGAGCACGCGCGCTCCGTTCTCTCCCATGACTCGGCCGAAGCGGTGCCCCGCGTCCTCCAACTCCTGGAACGACTCCGCGCGGTCAGCGTCCGCTGACAGTCTCTGCCAGCCCTCCACGAGGCTCATGAAGGCATCCACGCCGAGATAGGCGAGGACGAAGGTCGTCAGTGCGACGGCGACGACCTTGGTTACGGGCTCCGGCGCGACGATGAGGAACATGTACGCGGCCATCGCCGACGTCAGCATTGCCTTGAGTGCGAGCGGGTTGACGACCTCCTTCACGGCGTCCTGTACGCCGTCCCACACGCCATCCCAGGCGAAGGCGAGCGCCATCTGT
Organism: Myxococcus sp. AB036A; assembly: GCF_006547355.1. Classification (NCBI taxonomy): domain Bacteria; kingdom Pseudomonadati; phylum Myxococcota; class Myxococcia; order Myxococcales; family Myxococcaceae; genus Myxococcus; species Myxococcus sp. AB036A. The sequence goes on from NZ_VHLC01000162.1 coordinate 7,654, forward strand.
CGGCGCGCCTTGGCATCCAGGAAGGAGAAGCCACCCGCCAGGAGCGTGAGGCACTCGCCAGGGCTGTCCTGGCGGGAGCACCAGGCGCCGTAGTCGTGTCCGGCACCTTGGGGTTCTGAATCCCACGACGCGAGCCGGACACGTGGGCGCTCCGTCTCCTCTCGCAGGGAGAAGCGCATGTCGAGCACGAGCCGGGTCATCACCTTTCGGAACGCGCCTTCGTCCACTTCAACCGGCTTCGCGCCCTTCGGAGGGAGGTAGACGATGGGCTCGCCCTGGCCCGTATCCAGGCGCACGACTCGCGGTGTCGCGCAGCCCACGAGAAGCACGCTCAAGAGCAGTGCACCTGCTCCACGCAACGTCATGTCGTCCCCCTGGCGCGTGCTCCGAACTCGCGGGAGCACTCGTCAGGAACTAGCACCTGGCTCTGACGACCCGAGGAGGTCCGGAGGCACCGGACCTCACTCCGCTCCGACTCACGCCTTCTGCTTCTGCTCCAGCTCCGCGCGCAGCTTCTCTTCCCGCGCGCGCAGCTCCGGGGTGAACTCGGCGCCGAAGTCCTCGGCCTCGAAGACGGGGCGAATCTCCAGCTCCGACTCCTCGCCGGGCATGGGGGTCGGGCAGCGGCGCGCCCACTCCACGGCCTCTTCCATCGACTTCACCTGCCAGATCCAATAGCCGGCGATGAGCTCCTTCGTCTCCGCGAACGGACCGTCGATGACGCTCTTCTTCCCGTCCGCGAACCGGATGCGCTTGCCCTTGGTGCTCGGGTGGAGACCGTCACCGGCCAGGAGCACGCCCGCCTTCATCAGCTCCTCGTTGTACTTGCCCATCTCGGTCATCAGCTGCTCGCCGGGCATCACACCGGCCTCGGAGTTCTTCGTCGCCTTCACAATGACCATGACGCGCATCGGTTCTTCCTTTCGGTTCGGGAGGCGCTGCGTCCTCGTTCAAAATGGCGACGAATAAGCTCGAAGCGGATCGACACGAGGCGAAAAAATCGCGAGGCAGGCTGGCTCGCGGCTCAGGGAAGCCCCGGGAGTCCAAGAAATATCAAGGGGTTGCGTGAGGCTCAGCCCACCGCGCCGAGGGCTGCGTCCCGTGGGCCTTTGCATCGCCTCTCCGCCATGACGCTCGTTCCGCCCGCGCCATGTCGGCCCAGGGGGCGCGCGGCGGCCGTGCCCAGCGAGCCCTCTGCGCGCGCCTCCCATGCGGCGTTGTAAAGCGTTGATGCCGGCATCACCGTCCCGAGAGGCGCCGCCATTGCGGGGGCGCGCCTGGAGCCGGACATGGTACGGGGCGCACGGAATGAAGGGGGCAGGCTGTTTGGCGCACTCTCGCGCTTGATGGCGATGCCTCTCCATGCACTGGCCGCGGACGCGCTGCCGTCGTGGAACGAAGGGCCCGTGAAGCAGGCCATCATCGATTTCGTCACCCGCGCCACCACCAAGGGTGGGGCCGGCTTCGTTCCGCCCGAGGCGCGCATCGCCACCTTCGACAACGATGGCACGCTCTGGCCGGAGCAGCCGCTCGTACAGGGCGCTTTCATGCTGAAGCCGCTCCGTTCCCGCGTGAAGGAGGACCCGTCGCTCGCGAAGCGGCAGCCGTTCAAGGCCATCCTGGAGGGGGACCTCTCCGAACTCTCCACCATGGACAAGTCCAAGCTGATGAAGGTGCTGGGCGTGACCCATGCCGGTATGACTGAAGAGGCGTTCATCCGCGAGGTCCGCGCGTTCTTCCAACACGCTCGCCACCCGAGGTGGAACGTTCCGTACAACCAACTGGCCTATGCCCCCATGTTGGAGTTGCTCCGGTACCTGCGCGCGAACGGTTTCCAGACCTGGCTCGCCTCGGCGGGGGGCATCGACTTCATGCGTGTCATCTCCGAGGACACCTACGGCATCCCGCCCCAGCAGGTCATCGGCAGCCAACTGAAGAAGACCTTCGACGACGCGCACGCGCCCTCGGTGCTGCGCCGAGAGGCGCGCGTCGCCCACGTCAATGACAAGGCGGGCAAGCCGGTGGGCATCGACGAGCACATCGGCCGGCGGCCCGTCTTCGCGGCGGGCAACGTGCGCTCCGGCGGCGACATCCAGATGCTCCAGTACACGCGAAAGCGCCCGCGCCCAGGCTTCGCCTTGCTCATCCACCACGACGACGCTGCGCGCGAGTTCGCCTACGAGGAGAAGGACGGCGCGTCATTGAAGGCCGCGCGCGAGGGCGGCTGGGCCGTGGTCAGCATGCAGCGTGATTGGAGGCGCATCTTCGATGAAACGCGAGCACGGACTGGGAACGGGAGGGGATGAAGAGGCGGCGTCCCGCTTCCTGCTGGACCTGGCCAGGGCACTGCACCTGGCCTATCAACCCTCGCTCCTGGTGGAAGCGCGCGTGCGCCGGGCGGCGAGGGCCTGGGGGCTGAGCACGGAGGTCTTCACGGTCCAGAGCCTGGCCATGACGCAGGTGGTGGCGCCTCGACGGTCGCCCGCGGACTTCGCGCGGCTGCCCTTCAACCCGCACTGGAACCTGGGCCGTGCGGCGAGGCTCCTCCAACTGACGGATGACATCGCGGCGGGAGGCGTGGGCCTGCCGGAGGCCCGTGCGAGGTTGGACCGCATCGTGGCCGAGCGCTCTCCCTACTCGAAGTGGCTCGTGCTCCTGGCCTATGGCGTGTACGGCGCTGCCGTCGCGGCGCGCGTGGGGGGCGCGTGGTGGGAGATGTTCGCGGCCCTCCTCGTGGGCGCCATCGCGGGCGTCATCCACTTCGGGACGCTGCGCTCGCAGCGGGTGGACCTGCAGAAGAGCTTCCTCGCGGCGTTCCTGGGAACGCTGGTGGCGTTCGGGCTCCGCTTCGTCCTGCCGCCCTTCGATGTGGTCCAGGCGTTGTTTGGCGGGGCGGTGCTGCTGGTGCCCGCGATGGTTGTCACGCTCGGCTCATTGGAGCTGGCCTCGGAGTCCGTGGAAGCAGGCATGACGCGCCTGGTCTATGGACTGCTGCGCTTCCTGATGATTGGCGTGGGCATCGTGGCGGCCACGACCTTGTGGGGCTTTCTCTGGCCGATACCGGAGTACAGCGACGTGCACGTGCTGTCGCCTTGGGTCACCTTCTTGCTGCTGGCGGTCGGTGGCGTGGCACTGGCTGTCTGCATGGCGGGGCGGCGGCGCGACCTGGTGGGCATCGTCGGCGGGGTGCTGCTCGCCTACGGGACGCAGGCTGGGATGAAGGCGGTGCTGGGAGAGCAGGGGAGCCCGATGGTGGCCGCGTTCGTGCTGGGCGTGGCCGGGTTGCTCTACGGCCGGGGCGGACAGCGGATGCCGATGACGGTCATCATGCCGGGCTTGTTGCAGCTCGCGCCGGGCTTCATGGGGACGCAGGCCATCATCGCGTTGCTCGGCATGGGGCGCCCGGGCGCGGAGGATGCCCGGCCGTTCGACGTGCTGATGGTGGCGCTCCAGTTGGTGTTGGGGTTGGTGTTCGCGACCCTGGTGGTACCACCGCGCATCCCCGTGGACGGCGATGACACCGTGCCAGCGCGTTCCGGGAGCACGTAGCGCCTCTGGGGCGGACACGGGCGGCGGCGCTGCTCCGCCGCCCGGCGCCGCGCGTGGCTACGCGTGCGACTGCTGGGCGCGGCGGACGAACCGCTCCACCTGTTCGGCCAGCGCCATGACCTGGTCGCCGATGGCCGTCTCCTCCTTGCGCTCGCGCGCCTCCAGCAACTGCCGCTTCACGCGCTCCTTGATGGGCCCGATGCTCAAGCTGCCCGGGGCCTGGCTGGGGGGGTAGTCGAGCAGGCTCTGCGCGAACTTCTGGACCAGCGCCTGCGCGGGCACGAACGTGAACATCCGCTCCCCGTACCACTTCAAGTACAGGCCGGCCTTGGGGCCGTACTCGAACGGGTCCGAGCGCAGGTTGATGAGGTACGGCCACGCCGGATCGAAGCGCTTGCCGCTGAACCACATGTCTGGGCCTTCGCCTTCCTGGTAGCTGAAGATGAGCTTCCAGTCGTCGTACCGGACGGCCGCGAGGTTTCCGCTGTCGAGCACGTAGATGAACTCGTGCCGGGCTCCCTTCTCCTTGCCCGCGAGCAGCCCGGTCTGGTCATACCCATCCAGGTAGACCCGGAAGGTCTTGTCACCCGCCTTGTAGCCGCGCTGGCACTGCGCCACGAGGTCCTTGGGGCCACCCGCCGCGGAGACCAGCGTGGGCATCCAGTCCTCGTGCGCGAAGATGTCGTTGATGACGCGCCCGGGCTCCACCACGCCCGGCCAGCGCACCATGCAGGGGACGCGCACGCCGCCCTCCCAGGTGGAGCCCTTCTCGCCCCGGAACGGGCTGTTGCCGCCGTCTGGCCAGCCCATCTTCTCCACGCCGTTGTCGGTGGAGAAGACCACCAGCGTGTTGTCGGCGATGCCCAGCTCGTCCAGCTTGGCCAGCAGCACGCCGACGATGTCGTCCAGCTCCCGCATGGCATCCGCATAGAGGCCGTAGCCGGTGGCGTTCCGGTACTTCTCCTGGAGATAGGTCCAGACGTGGGTGCGCGTGGTGTTGTGCCAGAGGAAGAACGGCTTGCCGTCCTTCACGGCGCGCTCCATGAAGTCCAGGGTCCCCTGGAGGAACTCCCCGTCCACGGTCTCCATGCGCTTGCGGGTGAGCGCGCCGGTGTCCTCGATGCGCTGCTTGCCCACCACGCCCCAGCGCTTGTCCTCGGTGGGGTCATCGCGGTCCGTGGCCCAGCTCCGGAGGACGCCCCGCGGACCGAAGCGCTCCTTGAAGGTCGGGTCCTTGGGGTAGTCCGAGCACTCCGGTTCGCCCTCCGCGTTGAGGTGGTAGAGGTTGCCGAAGAACTCGTCGAAGCCGTGCACGGTGGGCAGGTAGGGGTTGGAGTCACCCACGTGGTTCTTGCCGAAGTGGCCGCAGGTGTAGCCCAGCGGCTTCAGCATCTCCGCGATGGTGGGGTCGGAGTCCTGGAGTCCATACTTCGCTCCGGGCATGCCAATGGTGGTGAGCCCCGTGCGAAGCGGGTTCATGCCGGTGATGAAGGCGGCGCGGCCCGCGGTGCAGCTCTGCTGGCCATAGCAGTCGGTCATCATCGCGCCTTCCTTCGCGATGCGGTCGATGTTGGGCGTGAGGTACCCCATCATCCCCTGGTTGTAGGCGCTGATGTTCCAGATGCCGATGTCATCGCCCCAGATGACCAGGATGTTGGGCTTGCGCGACTGCTTGCCATTGCCGTTTCCATTGCCCGTGGGTTTCGCCTTGCTTGCCATGTGTTGCCTCCTGGGCAGGAGGTGTGCACGCGCCCCCCTCGGGGACATGGTTCGGGAG
>NZ_VHLC01000163.1:0-12271 GCF_006547355.1 Myxococcus sp. AB036A
GTGGGGACGCGCGGGGGCGCGCGGGGGAAACAGGGGTGTTTCGAGACTCTATCTCACTTCTCGTGCTTCGCGAGGCCCTGTCCCCACATCCACGCCGCGCCGGGGAAGACGCCCCAGCCGGCATGTCACTGAAGCCATGTCACGCCAGTGTCATGGCCCGCATGGAGCTCCGCGTCATTCACCCGGGGTCCGCCGCGCCTCTCCCCCTTCGCCGGGCACGGTGCGAGTGTGCCCGTTACAGTCGGGTGTCCATGCGGCCCCACTTCCACGTGGCCGGCTTTCCCGTCCGGCTCCATCCGCTCTTCTTCGTCGTCTCATTGATGACGGGCTGGACGCTCATCTCCGAGCCCGCGCGCCTCGCCTTGTGGGTGGGCATCGTCTTCGTGTCGGTGCTGCTCCATGAACTGGGGCATGCGCTGGCCTTCCGCCGCTACGGCTGTCCCGCTCAAATCGAGCTGCACGGCATGGGCGGCACCACCCAGACCCACGACGCCGCGCACCTCACGCACCACCAGTCGGCCTTCGTGAGCTTCGCCGGGCCGGGCATTGGCTTCCTGGCGGGAGGACTCATCTGGGGCCTGTCGCAGCTCGTTCCCCTGGGTGAGCCGGGCGGACTGGCGGACCAGGGCGTGCGGCAGTTCCTGTGGGTCAACATCGGCTGGGGACTCTTCAACCTGCTGCCCATGCAGCCGCTGGACGGTGGACATCTGCTGGCGGACCTGGTGCGCGCCCGCAGCGGCTACCGCCACGAACGGGCGGTGCTCGGCGTGGGCATCGCCACGGCGGTGGTGGTGCTGGGGCTGGCCATCTGGTCGAAGCAGCTGTGGATGGGGATGCTGGCGATGGTGCTGGGGGTGATGAACCTCGAGCAACTCCGCCGCATGCCGAAGCGGCGCCCCGCCGAGCGTCGGTTCACCCTCCCCCGCGCGGTCCGCAAGCCCCAAACGGCACCGGCGGGCGCCATCTCCATCGAGCAGCTGATGGACGAGCTGCGCGGAACGCCCCGCTCCCCAGGCGCGGCCGACGCGGATGATGACCTGGAGGGCCCTCACGACCCGGCCCTGGTGGGCGAGATGCTCCTGGACAACGGGCTGCCGGAGCTGGCCGTGGGCTCGCTCCAATCCGCCTTCACGCAGGCGCCCCTGCCGCGCACCGGCCATGCCCTGGTGCTGGCACTGCTGCACACCGGCCGGCTCCAGGAACTGGCCTCGCTGCTGGACAGCTCGCACGCCCGGCAACTGTCCGAGGACACCCTGGCCCTCATCTCCGAGCATGCCGGGACGGCCCGCGAGGCCACACTCACCGAGCGAATTACCGCGCTGCGGCACGGGCGGACTCCTGCCACGGATGAGCCCCGCTGATTGCCGCGCCGCGCCAGAAGGTGCTCTCCGCCTGACGTCCCGACAGGCGGCCCATCAACTGCCTTGAGCGGGAAGCACGTATCCGGGTTATAGGGGCGTCCCCTCCAGCCAGAGGAAGGTCGCGCGTGTCTCGTCCCCGACTCATCAAAGAATCCTCAGAAGCGTCCGCGCCGCTCGAGCGGGAGCTGCTGGTCCGCATCCATGACCTCATGGTGAAGACGCGCGTTCTCGAGGAGCGCCTCATCCAGATGTACAAGCAGGGCCACGGATACTTCTGGATTGGCGGCCCCGGCGAGGAGGCGTTCAACGTCTCCCTGGGCCTGCTCATGAAGAAGGGCCAGGGCCCCGACTTCGACTATCTGCATGCGCACTATCGGCAGTCCGGCACCCTGCTCGCGCTGGGTGAGGAGCCCATCGGCTCCCTGCGGCAGATGAAGAACACGGCCACGGACCCGTATTCGGGCGGCCGCAACTTCGCGGGCCACTACTCCGCCCGGAAGTACAACGTGGCGCCGGTGTCCTCGCCCATCGAGGTCCAGTACGCCATCGCCCCGGGCACGGCCATGGTGCAGAAGCGCCACGGCGGTGACGGCATCACCATCGTCACTGGTGGCGACGCCGGTACGGCCGAGGGCGATTTCGCCTCGTGCCTGGTGTGGAGCAGCCGCCCCGTCAACCCGCTGCCCATCCTCATCATCGTCACCAACAACAAGTGGGGCATCTCCACGGCGGCGGAGGGCCAGCACGGCGAGCAGCGCATCAGCGACCGCGGCAAGGCCTTTGGCATCCGCAGCAAGACCATCAACGGCAACGACGCCGTGGAGGCCTACACCGAGCTGCGCGAGGCCATGGCCTACGTGCGCACGGAGCGAAAGCCCTTCCTCCTGGAGGCCAACGTGTCGCGCCTCTACGGCCACTCGTCCGCCTCCGGTGCCAACTACGTGAGCAACGAGGTCGACTGCCTCACGGACTTCGAGGCGAAGCTGGAGAAGGACGGCGTCCTGACGCGAGAGCAGATGGACGCGCTGCGCAACAGGTACACCGAGGAGATGGCCGCCGCCGCCCGACAGGTGCGCGACGAGCCACAGCCCGACCCCGAATCCATCTGGAAGCACATCTACGCGGAGGACAAGTAACCCATGGCGAACATGGCACAGGCCATCCGCATGGCCCTGCACTACGCCGAGGAGCACCTGGGCGTCACCGACATCTTCGGTGAGGACGTGGGCGCCCCCCTGGGCGGCGTCTTTACCTGCACGCAGGGTCTGAAGACGACGTGGAACTCTCCCCTGGACGAGCGCGGCATCATCGGCGCGGCCATGGGCATCGCCATGGCCGGCGGACGGCCGGTGGCGGAGATCCAGTTCTGCGACTACGTCTACAACACCATCGACCTGCTGAAGCTGGCGGGCAACACCAGCTGGTCCACCTTCGGTGACTGGAACCTGCCCATGGTGGTGCGCACGCCGGTGGGCAGCGGCATCCGCGGGTCCATCTACCACTCGCACTCGTTCGACGCGACGATGACCCACATCGCCGGGTGGAAGGTGGTCATGCCCTCCACGCCGCTGGACGCGTACGGGCTGCTCATCACCGCGTGCCAGGAGAAGAACCCCGTCATGTTCCTGGAGCCCAAGGCGCTCCTGCGCGTGAAGGGCGAGGAGCGCATTCCGGGCGAGCCGGAGGATGACCGCGCGCTGTCGAAGCTCATCGACGCGCCGCTGGGAGACCGCTCCCAGTGGAAGCCGCAGTGGCCTACGGGCCTGGAGGCGTACGCGGTGCCCTTCGGCAAGGGCAAGATTGTGCGCGAGGGCACGCAGCTCACCGTGGTGAGCTACGGCCGCACCCTGCCCCTGTGCACGAAGGCCGCGGAGACGCTGGCCGCGGACGGCATCAGCGCGGAGGTCATCGACCTGCGCTCGCTGTGGCCGTACGACTGGGAGCTCATCAAGGCCTCCGTCCAGAAGACGGGCCGCGTCCTCTTCGTCAACGAGGACACCGAGGTGACGAACTTCGGCGAGCACCTGGTGCGCCGCACGGTGGAGGAGCTGTTCTACTCGCTGCTGGCCCCGCCGCGGCTGCTGGCCGGCAAGTTCCTGCCGGGCATCGGCCTGGCGGACGCGCTGGAGATGGCGTCGGTGCCGCAGCTGGGTGACATCACCACCGCCATCCGGTCGCTCGCGGGCGAGCAGCCGTAAGAGCGACACCCACAATTGCCTGCTCGTGAGCCCCTTGTCTCACGAGGGAAGCACCCCGGGCCGCCATTCCTCTTTGGAGGGATGGCGGCCCATTCGTTAGACTCCAAAGGCTTTGTCACAGCCAATCTTCCGGACAGCCACTCCCGTCGCTGGCGCTGATGCGCCGGCCTTCCGTATCCGCCGCGCCCGCCGGGGTGACGCCGAAGCCATGGCGTCGCTCCTCAAGGAGCTGGGCTACCCCCAGGGGACGGACCAGCAGACGGTCCACTGGGTCGTCAGCCATCCGGAGATTGAAATCTTCGTGGCCGGCGACCCGCAGGACCGGCCCGTGGGCATGGTGTCCTTCTCCCACCGTCCCCAGCTCCGGCTGCGCGGACGCGTGGGCACCATCGACGAATTGGTGGTGACGGAGACCTGGCGTCGTCGCGGCGTGGGCCGCGCGCTCATCCGGCAGATTCTGGAGCGCTGCAAGGTGCTGAGCGCGAAGCAGCTCCAGCTCGTCTCACCCATGACGACGACGCCGGAGACGCGCAACTTCTACACGGCGTGTGGCTTCACCGAAATCGACTCGGGCGTGTTCCGCCACGTCGATACGGAATCCCAGCGCTGACCGCGGCGAGGCGGCGGGCACCATCCTTCGCGGTGCCCCTGTCCGCTAACGCTTGAAGCTGTCCACCACGCGCTGAAGCCGGGCCCGGTCCTCGTCGCTCATGTCCGTGAAGCGCACGCCAATGGCCTCGGCCTCGTCGCGCACCCAGGCGATGACGCCGGTGAGGTGGAACTCCTCGCCTTCAATGGCCATGGACAGCCGGACGTGGGAGCCCACGTCGTAGGACTTCCGCGTCAGCAGGCACAGGCCGCCCGCGGAGATGTTGATGGAGTACGCACGCAGCGCCCGCGCCGCGTCCTGCGTCTGGTTGAAGCGAACCTCGAACCGCGCCGCCACACGCTCATCCGCCCGCCGGTTCGCGTATGCGGCTGGATCCCCGTTCTCCATGTCATCCGCCGCCTTGGTTGTCATACGCACCCGATAGCCCCCACGTTCGACGCTCCTGGCGAACACCACGCTGCTTCCCACACCCACAGCTCCACAGGGCGACGCGCCAGGCCAACCTCCAGGCCCTGGGCGTCAGCCAAGTGTCCGCTGCTTTCCACGCCTGATTCAAGAGGCCCCCTCTATCGAATTCGGGTGCCTATGTCCTCGGAGACTTCCCCGGGAGAGCTCTGGAATGCGTGTGGACCGCCTCTATGTGTTGACTGGAACCCTGGCTTTGGCCCTCTGGGCCGCGGCCTGCAACGGCGGCAACGGGCCGGGCCCCGGCGGCCAGGAGGACGCGGGCATCGATGGAGGCGGAACGCCCACCGGGGACGGTGGCGGGACGGACGCGGACGGCGGCGCGCGGGACTTCGCCTGCAACGTGGCGCAGCAGGAAGGCTGTGCCGACGGCCAGGACTGCTACTTCGCGGACCTGGCGGACGGCGGCACCGGCAGCCGCTGCTTCGAAGCGGAGTGCGACGTGGTGGCCCAGGACTGCGCCCAAGACGAGCGCTGCACGTATGCGATGGAGAATGGCGTCACCCAGCGGCGCTGCGTGGCCCCGGGCACCGCGGACGAAGGCGCGCCCTGCACACTGGCGCCCGGTGACGGAGGCCTAGCCTACGACACCTGCCGGCAAGGATTGTTCTGCCGCGAGGCGCCTGACGGAACAGGGAGTGGATTCACCTGCCAGCGCCTGTGCCATGCCACGACCCAATGTGGGAACGCGAGCGAGTGCAATACCGTGCTCCGCCTGGAAGGCACCGACGAGCTGCCGCTGGTCTGCGGCCCGCCGTCCAGGGTGTGCAACCCCTTTGGCGATGACTGCGAAGCGCCACTCAGCTGCTACCCGTCCACGTCAGGCCCGCTGTGCGCGGGCAGCGGCAATCGAACGGAGGGGCAGTCGTGCGACTTCAGCAATCAATGCGCGCCGGGAAGCGCGTGTGTGAATGCGGGAGGCGGCCTCACCTGCCGCCCGCTCTGTCAGCCCGGTGGCACGCCCGCCTGCTCTACGGGCAGCTGCCGCGCATTGGATGGCAACCCAGGCGTGGGGGCTTGCGTCCCTTAGACAGCAGGCCGGTCGCTGTGGCGGGCGGCCAGGCAGACGAGGCTTCGGAGGAGGAGGGTTCCCAGACGGCCGGCTGGCAGGGCACGGTGTGGTGTGCATCCTGCAAAGCCGGGAGGGATGGGAATGGGAATGAAGCCTGTGTGGCGGAAGGTCATCGTGTGCGCGAGCAGCGCGCTGCTGGCGTGTGCTGGCAGCGTGACGGACTCACCCGACAGTGACCTGCCCCCAGAGGACGACAGCCGCGCTTCCACGATGGAGCAGAACGCGCCGGACGCGTCACTGGAAGTCGCGCCCGTGTTGGTGCTGAACGACGGGCGGCAGGTGCAGGCCGTGCCGCCCTTCGCGCCGCCGGCGACTTCGTTCCAACCGGGCTTCCATCAAGCGCTCCGCGCGTCCCACTCCGCGGGAAGCGTGACGACCTTCCGCATGCGCGTGCCGGTGGCGCGTGACGGCGGGCGCATCCGCGTGACGTTCCGCTCGGGCGACGGAAGCATGACGCTGGTGCGTGCCACCGTGGCCCAGGCGGGCGCCAATGGAGCGCTGGCGTCCCCGCCGGTGACGCTCTCCTTCGATGGCGCGGAGGGCTTCACCGTGGGCGCGCGCTCGCGGAAGACGTCGGACCCGGTGGACTTCCCGGTGGCGTTCCGGGACGAGCTGGCCATCACCTTCGAGGTCCGTGGCGCGCTGGCGGCCAGCGCCATCAGCGCCTTCCCAGGCAGCTTCGCGCGCGCGGGGAACCATGCGCTGGTGACGGGCGCGCTGGGCGGCACCCTGTTCGACCGCGCCGTCGGCGTGGCCACCGTCGACGTGGAAGGTCCCACGGGCCGCGCCTTCGTGGCCATTGGCGACAGCATCACCGAGGGCTACATCGACACGAAGAACGACACGCGCAACGCCTGGCCGGCCAAGGTGGAGGCCGCGCTGGGCGTGCCCGTGGTGAACGCGGGCGTGAGTGGCCAGGGCTTCTACGACGCGCTGGCGCTGCTCGACGGCGAGGTGCTGGCGCTCCAGGGCATCACCGACTGCATCGTCCTGCTGGGCACCAACGACCTGGGCGACAAGAACTCCCTGTCCGTCATCCAGGCGCGGATGAACACGATGCTGGGCCGGCTCGCGCCTTTCTGCCGCACCTGGGTCAGCACCCTGCTGCCCAAGGAGAAGTCGAACTACGCGCCCTACGAAGTGGTGAAGACCCAGCGGCTGGAGCTCAACTCGTGGCTCCGCGGCGGCGGCGCCGGCCCGGACATCATCGACCTGGAGGCGGTGACGCGCCAGCCCGCGAACGTGCACCTGTTCCTCGACGGGCTGGAGGTGGACGGCATCCACCCCAGCATCGAAGGCCACCGGGTGATGGCGGACGAAGTCGCGCGCGTGCTGCGCGAAGAGGGCGGCCTCTAGCCGCGCCCCCGCGCTCAGCCCTGGCGCGAGCCGAGCACGCCGTGGAGCACCAGCAGCTCCGCGAGCCCCGGCGGCGCCAGAATCCAGTCGTCCTCCGTGGGCACCCAGCGCACCGGGGCCCCGGCCCCCTCCAGCAGGCGGTTCACCTGGAGGAGCAGCGGCTCGAAGGTGGAGACGGGGGCCTCGCGGCTCCCCTCCGGTGCCGGCACGTCCTGTCCACCGGGCTCCAGGCGGAAGGCGGCGCGGCCTGGCTGGGGCGTCACCTCGAAACCGGGCAGGTACGGCTGCATGGCGGCCTGGAGCCGCTCCAACAGCGCGCCGTCCTCGTAGGGGTGGGACAGCTCCCAGTCGAAGAAGGTGGGCAACTGCGCGAGCAGCTCCAGGTGCAGCGGGTTGGCGCGGCTCTGCCGCCAGTGGTGCTCGGCCAGGTCATAGGCCGTGGCGGGCACGCGCAGCTCGTACTTCTCCAACTTCGCGAGCAGCTCGCCCATCCGCTCCACCAGGTCCGCGGGCGGCTCGGCGCGGGACACCCAGCCCCAGTCCGCCACCGACTGCCCGCGCCGCTGGCCTTCCACCCGGTCCCCTTCACGCAGCTGGAGCTGCGGCTCCGGGGCCTCCTCCTCCGGGTACAGCCCCGCGTGCAGGAGCGGCCCGCCCGATTCGGGCCGCAACCGCGCGAAGCGGTGCGCCGGGTTGACCTCCACCACGCTGAACGTCTCCCTGGCCATCGCCGTCTCCTCGAATGTCCGACGTCGCGGAGCCTACCCGGTGTTGCGCATGCCGGCGGCGATGCCGTTGAGCGTGAGCAACAGTGGACGATCCACCTCCGCCTGGCCCTCGCGCTTGCGCTTGAGCAGCTCCACCTGGAGGAAGGACATGGGGTCCACATAGGGGTTGCGCAGGGAGATGCTGCGCTGGAGCTGCGGGTTGTTGTCGAGCAGCTTCGACTCGCCCGTCAGCTGCTTCACCTGCCTGCGCGTACGCCGGTGCTCCTGCTGGATGCGCCGCCACACCGAACGGGTGGCGGGCGGCGCCAGTGACGCGTAACGCCCGGCGATGGCCATGTCCGACTTCGCCAGCACCATGGTGACGTTGTCGATGACGGCGCGGAAGAAGGGCCACTCCTGGTACATGCGCTTGAGCTGCGCCGCCCCACCCTCCTCCTTCGAGAAGGCCTCCAGCGCCGAGCCCACGCCGTACCAGCCCGGGAGGATGGCCCGGTTCTGCGTCCAGGCGAAGACCCACGGAATCGCGCGCAGCGTGTCCAGGCCTCCCGCCCTGCGCTTGCTGGGACGCGAGCCGATGGGCAGCGACGCAATCTCCTCCACCGGCGTCGCGGCGGTGAAGAACTCCAGGAACCGCGGGTCCTCCCACACCAGGGCGCGGTACGCCTTGCGCCCCGTCTCCGCCAGCGTGTCGAACACGGTGCGGAAGGTGCGCTCGGCCTCGGGCTCCGGTCGCGGCTGCGCGTCCAGCGTGTGCAGCAGCACGCCGCCCAGGATGAGCTCCACCGTGCGCCGCGCCAGCTCCGGGCGCGCGTACTTGTGGTCCAGCGCCTCGCCCTGCTCCGTCGCCTTGTAGCCACCCGCCACCGCGCCCGGCGGCAGCGCGAGAATCGCCTCCTGCGCGGGGCCACCGCCACGCGCCACGGACTCGCCGCGGCCGTGGAAGAGTCGCAGCGGGACACCCGCCTCGCGAGACACCTCCGTGAGCGCCACCTGCGCGCGGTACAGCGCCGCGCTGGCTGCCAGGAGCCCCACCTCCTTGCCGGAGTCGCTGTAGCCCACCATCACCTCCTGGCCACCGCGCACGTCCAGGTGCTTGCGGTACTCCGTGTCCGCGAAGAGCGTGCGCAGCACGTCCGGGCCCGAGTCCAGCGCGCCCAGCTGCTCGAACAGCGGCACCACATCCGCCGTGGCGCAGCCCCGCTTCTCGTCCCACAGGCCCGCGTGCTTCAAGCAGCGGAAGGCCGCGAGCACGTCCTCGGCGGTGCTGGCCATGCTGAGGATGAGCGTGCGGCACGCGGGCTCACCCGACTCCGACTGGGCCTCCTTCAGCCGCGCCAGCACCTCCAGGAGCCGCGCCCCACCTTCCGTCGGCGCCGGGCCCCCGTTGAACGAGCCCGCCGCGCTCACCGCGTCCTCGGCCGGCGCGCGCACCTCCAGCTCCGCCAGCGACAGTCCCAGCGCGAGCACCCGCTCCCGGACCTGCCGCACGTCGCGAAGGCCCGCATGCGTGCCCTTCGACGCCTCCAGCGCGCGGCCCAGCACGTCCAGGTCCGCCAACAAGGACTCCGGCGTGCGGTAGGCGCCCTGCGGCATGGGGACGCTCGCCCCGGCGCGCTGCTGCGTCACGTAGTGGAGCGCACGATGCAGCCGCTCCTCCATGAAGCGCAGCTTGTGCCGCAGCGGCTCGCCCGGGGTACGGGGACCGTAGCGGCGCTCGGTGTCGGGCAGCTCCTCCGCGTCCTTCGCCACCGAGCTCAGCAGCTCCTCGGACGGCTTCGCGTGGCGCGCCGACTGGGACAGCCGCCCGCCCAGCCGCTCCAGGTCGAGCAGCAACCGCCGCAGTCCACGGGCCCGGTGCGCGCGCAGCGTGTCCGCGAACACGTCGGGCGTCACCAGCGGGTTGCCATCCATGTCCCCACCCACCCACGAGTGGATGCGCACGGGCGTGTCCACCGGCCCCAGCGGCTCGCCGTAGGCACGCTCGAAGGCCCAGTCCAGCAGCTCGGGGAGCAGGGACAGCTCGTCCGCGAGCACCTCCTCCACGTACCAGAGGACGTTCTTCACCTCGTCACCCACGGTGGGGCGCTCGCGGCGCAGCTCGTCCGTCTGCCACAGGAGGGTGATTTCCTCGCGCAGCAGCGCCAGGTTCACCGAGGACTCGCGCGGCGTCAGCTCGCAGCGGTCCCGCTCCTCCAGCAGGCCCGCCATGCGGTAGAGCTTCTCCAGCAGCGTGCGGCGCACGGCCTGCGTGGGGTGCGCGGTGAGCGTCAGCGTCACACGCATGGTGCGCATGGCCTCGCGCACGCGCTCCGCGGGGATGCCCGCTTCCTTGAGCACTTGCAGCGTGGCCTCCAGCGAGCCGCGCTGGGGCCTGGCGGACGCGACCTCCGCGTGGGTGCGGGCGCGGCGGATGCGGTGGTGCTGCTCCGCCAGGTTCACCAACTGGAAGTAGACGGAGAAGGCGCGCAGCACCGGCTCGGCCCGCTCCAGCGGCAGGCGTTGGAGCACCTCCGCCAGCTCGGCCGCCACCGCGCGCCGGCCGGCCACGGGGCCTCGGCGGCGCTGGATGGCGAGGCGGCGCACTTCTTCTTCCAGGTCGAAGAGCGCCTGCCCTTCCTGTTCGACGAGGACTTCTCCCAGGAGCCGGCCAAGCAGGCGGACATCCCGGCGCAGCGGCTGATCCACGGCACGCAGTCGGGCCATATGGTGCGACGGTAGCCGCTGAGCAGCGAACTGGCCCGCATTTCCGCGCGAGAAAGTGACGTGCGCCCGCGAATCACGGCGATGCGTCTGTCATTCCCGACCGACTCGGCCCCGAAACACGCCAGCACGCGCCACCGCCCGAAAGCCACCCGGCCCCGTGGCTCCTGAGCCACACACCCGCCCGGTCCAGGCCTTGCACAACAGGCCTCCCGTGAGCCGCGAACGACACCGCGGCCGAGGAGCTTGTCGCCATGTGGACGATGCGGGGGGGGAAGGTGACGTTGCTGTGTGGCTGGCTGGCCGCGCCGGTGGCCCTGGCCGAGACGGCGATGCTCGACAGGGTACCGAGGGAGGCGAGGGCCGCGCGTGGCGCGGAGCTGCTCCCCTCCGAGCCGATGTTCCCCGACGCGGGCCCAGGCGAGGTGGACGGCCCCGTCCTTCGCTACGCGGAGCCGGTGTCCTGCCCCGCCGCGCCCGAGGGCCGGGTGTGGGTGGCGGAGACGCAGGCGTGCGACGACGCCGGCTGCGAGTCGCTCACGACGGTGTGGGCGGGCTCGTGGACCGTCGAGGACGCGGGGCTGGAAGTGCGCTGTGAGACGGACCGCGTGGTGCTGGCCGCGGGCGAATGGCGGATGGTGCTCACGCCAGGCGCGGGCGGCGGGCTGGAGGTGAGTGAGCTGACGCCGCCGGAGCCCGAGTCGCTGTCGGCGGCGCGTCCCTCGGAGACACCGGCCTCCGAGGACTGAGCCGGGCTACACGCCGATGCGGCGGAGCATCAGGATGGGGCCTTCATCCAGGCGCCTGTCCCGCAGGTCGATTTCGCAGTCAATCATCCAGTCGCCGTGCCCTTCCGGGTCGATGATGCGCTGCTGGGTCTCCCACAGCCGCGTGCCGGACTCCTTCAGGAAGGTGTTGGCGGGCTTGCGCGCCTGGGGCGTGAGCACCACGACCTTGTGCTCCTCGAAGTACGGCGCCATGGCCTGCTCCAGCTTGGGGGCCGTCCATTCGCCCAGCGCGTTGTCCAGCATGGCCAGCGCGTCCATGTAGCGCTTCTGGCCCAGCGCCTTGAGCAGCCGGTGCAGCTCCTCGCGCACGCGCGCGGCGAAGGCCTTCGGGTCGTCGGTGAGCTCCTTCGGCTTGAGCTCCACCACCGGCTTCGCCTCGACGGCGGCGTCCGGGTTGCGCATGCGCTCCCACTCATCCAGCAGGCTGGAGTCCACCTGCCGGAGCGTGGCGCGCAGGTGGTCGATGAAGTCCTCCACCTCCTCCGTGCGGAAGCGCTCCGGCACCGTCTGCACCAGCGTCTTGTACGTGTCATTCACGTACCGCAGCAGCACGCCCTCGCTGCGCTGCAGGCCGTACTCACGGATGTAGTCCGGGAAGGACATGAACCGCTCGAACATGTCCCGGACAATGGACTTGGGCCGGATGTTCTCCTCGCCCACCCACGGGTGCTTCTGCGCGAACTTGTTGAAGGTGCCGTAGATGAAGTCGCGGTTGGGCTTGGGCCACTCGAGCTTCTCGAGCTCCGCCATGCGGTCGTCGTACTCCACGCCCTGCGCCTTCAGCTCGTTGATCTTCTCGCCCTTGAGCTGGTTGAGCTGCGCGTAGAGCACCACGTCCGGGTTCTCCAGGATGGCCTCCACCAGCGACACCACGTCGAGCGCGTACGTGTCCGTGGTCGGGTCCAGCAGCTCCAACGTGTCGAGCAGGTACAGCGACAGCGTGTGGTTGAGGCTGAAGTCGTGCTGCATCTCCCCCGCCACCTTCACCGTGGC
>NZ_VHLC01000164.1:0-12092 GCF_006547355.1 Myxococcus sp. AB036A
CACCCGCGCCGTCCGTGTCCCCCACGCGCCCCGGTGTGGTGGCCCTGGCCGCCTCCACGGGCGGTCCGGCGGCGCTCTTCCGCCTCCTGTCCGAGCTGCCCGCCAGCTTCCCCGTCCCCCTGCTGGTGGTGCAGCACATCGCCATTGGCTTCAGCGAGGGCCTGGCGCAGTGGCTGCGCACCGCGGGGCCCTTGCCCGTGAAGGTGGCGGAGGATGGCGAGCCCCTGCTCCCCGGGCATGTGTATCTGGCGCCGGATGATCGCCACCTCGGTGTGCGAGCCGAGGGCCGGGCGGAGGTCTCCCGGGCCGCGCCGGTGAACGGCTTCCGGCCGTCCGCGACGTGGATGTTCCGCTCGGTGGCCCGCGCCTACGGACCCGCGTCGTTCGCCGTCATCCTCACCGGCATGGGCCAGGACGGACTGGAGGGCGTGCGCGAACTCCACGGCACCGGAGGCCGCATCCTGGCCCAGGACGAGCAGTCCTCCGTCGTCTACGGCATGCCCGGGGTGGTGGTGGGCGCCAACCTGGCCCACGAAGTCGTCGCCCTGCCCGACCTGGCGAGCCGGCTCACCTCGGCTTTCCGGGGTAACGGGGGAGTCTGAGTTACACGCGCCAGAACATTGGATTTTAAAACATCCACAGGATTCTCCCGGTGCCGGGATGGTCCGGCGCCCGTGCGGTGTCATGATGGGGGCCCCTTCCAGCCAGTCCCCATTCATGGCAGCTCGACTCCCCGCATCCCTCGCCACCGTCTTCGCCGCGCTCCCCGACCCGTCCTACGTCCTGGATGATACGGGGCGGGTCCTGGTGTGTAGCCAGGCAGGCGCGAGGACGGTGGGCCGGCTCCCCGAGGAGTTGGAGGGCAGGCACTGGGGGGAGCTGGGCTTCCCGCCCGAGGAGCTGGCGCGGCTGGAGACGGCGCGCGCGCGGGTGATGCTCATCCAAGACACCTGCGAGCTGGAAGCGCCCTGGGCCACGCAGACGGGCCCCCGGCGGCACGCGCTGACGCTCAGCCCGCTGCCCTCGGAGGATGGGGGGCCGTGCTGCGTGCTGGTGACGGCGCGCCCCCTCACCGACGCGGAGGCCGTGTTCTCCCGCGCCATGGAGCTGGAGCTGGCCGCGCGGGCGGAGGTGGAGCAGGCCGAGCGCCGCCGCTCCTTCCTCTACCAGGCGATGACGACGCTCTTCACCCACCCGCCGGACCCGCAGGGCATGTACACGCTGCTGGCGCACCTGGCGGTGCCCGACGTGGCGGACTGGTGCCTGGTGGACGCGCTGGAGCAGGGCCCCTGGGTGACGCGCGTGGCGGCGGCCTGCCTGGACCCGACGCAACAGGAGCGCTCGGGCGCGCTGCCCACCCGCACCGAGCTGCGGGACGACGCCGCCGTGGGCCTCTTGCGCGTGCTGCGCACCGGAGAGCCGGAGCTGGTGCCGGCGGTGACGGATTCCCTGCTGCGCGCCGCCGCGGCGGAGCCCGCGCACCCCGCGCTGCTGCGGCTGCTCCAGGCGCGCTCGTACATGATTGTGCCCCTGCGCGCGCGGGGCCACACGCTGGGCGCCGTCACCTTCGTGTCCTCGGGCTCCGGGCGGCGCTACGGCCCGGACGACCTGGCGCTGGCGGAGGACTTGTGCCTGCGCGCCAGCCTCGCCATCGACAACGCGCGGCTGGTGGGCGAGTCCCGGCGCGCGGCGCGAGCCCGCGAGGACTTGCTGGCCGTGGTGTCGCACGACTTGAAGAACCCGCTGGGCGTGGTGCAGTTGGGCGCGGCGCTGCTGCTGCGCGGCGCGGGGGCGAAGCCGGGCGGCGAAAGCGTGGCCAAGCAGGCCACCCGCATCCAGGACGCCACCGAGCGTATGTCGCGCCTCATCTCCGACCTGCTCGACTGGGGCCGGCTGGAGGCGGGCGGCCTGCCGCTGGAGTGGGGCGAACACGGCATGGCGGGGCTGCTCACCGAGGCGCTGGACTCCATCCGTCCGCTGGCGGAGGCCAAGGGCCTGCACCTGTCCGTGGAGCTCCCCGCCGCGGACGTGCGCGTGCGCTGCGACAAGGTGCGGGTGCTCCAGGTGCTGGGCAACCTGCTGGGGAACGCGGTGAAGTTCACCACCGCGGGGGGCGACCTGAAGCTGGGCGCCCAGGCGCGCGGCGGTGAGGTGTCCGTCCACGTGCGCGACACCGGCTCCGGCATCGCTCCGGACGCGCTGCCCCACATCTTCGACCGCTACTGGCAGGCCCGCGACGCGGCCAGCCGCGGCACCGGACTGGGCCTGGCCATCGCCAAGGGGCTCGTCGAAGCCCACGGCGGTGGCATCCAGGCGGAGAGCACCCTGGGCAAAGGCAGTGTGTTCACCTTCACCCTGCCCTCCGCGGGCGCCTCGGCGTCCCACGCTGTACACCCGCCGCTCGCACGCAGGGGCACGGACGCCTGAGCCCGCGGGGCCCCGTGCCCGCGCCGAATTGCCGCTACCCGGACGTCCGTGCAAGGAAGCCGCATGTCCTTCCTGCAGCAGGCGCTCGTGTTCCTCGCGGCGGCGGTGCTGGCGGTTCCTCTCTCGCGGCGGCTCGGACTGGGCTCCGTGCTGGGCTACCTGGCGGCGGGCGCGGTCATCGGCCCCTGGGGACTGAAGCTCATCAGCGACGTGGAGCACATCTTCCACGTGGCGGAGCTGGGCGTGGTGCTGCTGCTGTTCGTCATCGGCCTGGAGCTGCAGCCCAGCCGGCTGTGGGCGCTGCGCCGCTCCGTCTTCGGCCTGGGCGGCGCGCAGGTGCTGCTCACCGGCGCGCTGCTGGCCAGCGTGGGCCTGCTGTGTGGCCTGACGTGGGGCGCGGCCATCGTCACGGGCTTTGGCCTGTCGCTGTCCTCCACCGCCTTCGCGCTGCAACTGCTGGCCGAGCGCAACCGGCTCACCACGCCGTATGGCCAACTGGCCTTCGGCATCCTCCTCTTCCAGGACCTGGCCGTGGTGCCGCTGCTGGCCCTGCTGCCGCTGCTGGGTGACGGCGGCGCGCCCTCCCCGGAGCCGGTGTGGCTCCTGCTCCTGAAGGACGTGGGCGTGCTGCTGGCGGTGGTGCTGAGCGGCCGCTACCTGGTGCGCCCGGTGTTCCGCGCCGTGGCCGCCACCCACAGTCAGGAGCTGTTCACCGCCACCGCGCTGCTGCTGGTGGTGGGCACCGCGTCGCTGGTCAACGCGGTGGGCCTGTCCATGGCGCTGGGGGCCTTCCTCGCGGGCGTGCTGCTGGCGGACTCCGAGTACCGCCACGAGCTGGAGGCGGACCTGGCGCCCTTCAAGGGCCTGCTGATGGGCCTGTTCTTCATCAGCGTGGGCATGTCGGTGAACCTGAGCCTCATCCTCCAGAAGCCGCTGCTCGTCTTCGGACTGGTGCTGGGGCTGGTGGCCCTCAAGGGCGCGGTGCTCTACGGGCTGGGGCGGATGGCCCTGGGGCGGCGTGAGCCGGCGCTCGACCTGGCCGTCGTCATCTCCCAGGGCGGTGAGTTCGCCTTCGTGCTCTTCTCGCTCGCCACCGCCCAGCACATCATGGAGCGCTCGCTGTCGGAGCTGCTCGTGGTGGTGGTGGGCCTGTCCATGGCCACCACGCCGGTGCTGTATGCCGCGCACGAGCGCTGGGTGCGCCCGCGCTTCAAGCCGAAGGCCTCCGGGCGCGAGTTCGACGTGGCGCCCACGGAGGACAACCCCGTCATCATCGCCGGCTTCGGCCGCGTGGGGCAGGTGGTGGGCCGCCTGCTACGCGCCAAGCGCATCGGCTTCACCGCGATTGACGCCAGCCCGGAGCAGATTGACTTCATGAAGCGCTTCGGCAGCCAGGTCTTCTACGGGGACGCCTCACGTCTGGACCTGCTGCGCGCGGCCCGCGCGGACAAGGCGAAGGTGTTCGTGCTGGCCATCGACGACATCGAGGCATCGCTGCGCACCGCGCGGGCCGTGCAGCAACACTTCCCCCACCTCACCTTGTTCGCCCGCGCGCGCAACCGCGTGCACGCCTACGAGCTGCTGGACATGGGAATCGACCGGGTGATGCGTGAGACGTTTCTCGACAGCCTGGAGATGGGCGCCGGGGTGCTCCAGGAGCTGGGCCTCACGTATTCGGAGAGCCGGCGCGCCCAGGAACGGATGATGGAACACGACGAGCGCCTCCTGCGCGAGACGGCCCGGTTCCACCGCGACGAGCAAAAGCTCGTGGAGTTGGCCGACAAAGCCCGCAAAGAGCTGGAGAGCCTCTTCGAGAAGGACGAAGCGGAGCACCCCGACAGAACCTCGTGAGCCACCGCCTGCCTGACTTTCTCCACCCTCCCTCGAAAGTGACTTCCTGAAATTCATGTTTCACCCAGGGTTGCATCCACCCGGGCCGCATTCCTCTGTCACGGATGCACCCTGGAGGCGGTGGTCGCCTCCCTTCCAGGCAACGGGGGCGACACACCGCGCGCTGATGCCTGCCTGGCATCGCGCGGGGCGGAGAGCGGGGTATGGTTCCGTTCCCACCGCTGAAACCGAAGAGGCATGCCCCCCACCCCCGCCAAGAAGCGCCAGCGTCCCCTGGCCGAGCCTTCCGCCGAGGCACCCTCCCCCGAGCTGCTGCAAACGCTCCTGGAGGCGCTCCCGGACGCCTTCTTCCTGCTCGATGCGCGGTGGTGTCTGGCGTACGTGAATCCAGACATGGCCCGGCTGCTCGGCGGCGCGGCGCGGTTGCAGGACGACGTGCGCCGGGTGTGCCCGGAGCTGCTGGAGCTGAGCCGTCACCTGCACTTCGAGCACCCCGTCTCCGAGCAGCCCTCCGTCCGCTACGAGCACGCCTGGCCGGGAGCGGAGACCTGCCTCGACGTGCGCGTGCGCCCGGTGGAGGGCGGCCTGCTGGTGCACTGCCGTGACATCACCGAGGAGCGCAAGGGGCGCGAGGCGCTGCGCCGCAACGGCGAGGTGTTCCGCGCCATCCTCGAAGGCACCACGGACGCCGTCTACACGAAGGACCTGGACGGCCGCTTCACGATGATGAACGCGGCGGGCGCGAAGGCCGTGGGCTACCGCGCCGAGGACGTGGTGGGGCGCACGGACCTCGAGCTGTTCGACCCGGCGGTGGCGCGCACCAACGCGGCGAACGACCGCGAGGTGTTCGCCTTCGGCCGCACCGTCACCTACGAGGACGCGCAGCCGGGCGTGGACGGGCCGCGCGTGTGGCTGTCCACCAAGGGCGTGCTGCGTGACGCCGAGGGCAAGGTGTTCGGCCTGTTCGGCATCAGCCGCGACATCACCCAGCGCAAGTGGGCGGAAGAGGAGGCCCGGCGGCACTCCGAGTTCCAGGAGCAGCTCATGGGCATCGTCACCCATGACATCCGCAGCCCGCTGGGCGCCATCATGAACTGGTCTCGCGTGCTCGCCGCGGGCGGCACCGATGAGGATGCGCAGCGCACCAGCCAGCGCATCGCCACCGCGGCGGTGCGCATCGAACGGCTCACCCGGCTGCTGCTGGACTTCACGCGCACGCGGCTGATGGGCGGCGTGGCCATTGAGCCCCGGCCGGTGGACCTGAAGGATTTGGTGGCCAAGGTGGCCCACGAGTTCGGCGTGGCCTTCCCCCAGCGCACCGTCGAGGTGGACCCCAAGGGCAACACCCAGGGCGTGTGGGACCCGGACCGGCTGGCGCAGGTGACGTCCAATCTGGTGGAGAACGCGCTCAAGTACAGCCCGCCGGACACGCCGGTGCGGCTGACGGCGCGCGGGCTGCGCACCCGAGTGGTGCTGGAAGTCCACAACGCCGGCCGCCCCATTCCGGACAACCTGCTGCCCCACCTCTTCGAGCCCTTCCGCGGCGGGCCCCAGAGCTCGCGCACGCTGAAGATGAGCTACGGGCTGGGCCTCTTCATCGTCCGGGAAATCGTCCAGGCGCACGGCGGCACCATCGAGGTCCGCTCCGATGAGGCGGAAGGCACCACCTTCACCGTGACGCTGCCGCGCCGCTCCATGCCGGCCCGGCCGCCCACGCCTCCCACCGGAAGCCCGCGCGACTAATCCAGGTAGCGCCGCAGCAGGGCCACCAGCGCGGCGCCGTCGAAGGGCTTGGCCACGAAGTCGTTGCAGCCGCTGTTGAAGCACGCGCGCACGCTGCGCGCCTCGGCGCGCGCACTGCAGAGGATGATGGGCGTGCGCCGCGTCGGCTCCCGGTCGCGCAGCAGCCGGCACGTCTCCAGCCCGTCCAGGTGCGGCATCAGCACGTCGAGGAAGACGAGGTCCGGCCGCTCCTGCTCCGCGCGCGCCAGCGCCTCCAGCCCGTCCCGCGCGACGATGGCGTCGTGGCCCAGCTCCGCCAGCAGCATCCGCTGGAGCAACAGGACGGTGTCCGAGTCATCCACCAACAGGACCTTCTTGCGCCTCGGTGCGCCTTGCGCTGTCACGGGCGCACCTCCGCCTGGCACAACTGGCGCAGTTGCATGAGGCGCGGTGGGCCCATGCCCAGGAAGCGCACGCCCATGCCGTAGGGGTGGGACACGCCGTTGCGAGGCGCGTAGGCGTGGGCCCAGGCCACCACGCCGTGTGTCTCCAGGCGCTCGCCCAGGGTGGGCAGCAGGATGTGCAGCTCCACCGCCGTCCCCGCCTTCGCCGGCACCAGCGTGCGCACCAGGAGGCCGCCAGGGCTCAGCGCGCTGGACACGCCAGAGCGCCACTCCGCGCCGCGCGGCCCCGCCTCGCCGAAGGACACCGGACAGCAGAAACGCACCCGCGCCTCGACACGCAGCGAGCCGTCCTCCCGGCCCAGCAGCGCGTGGATGCGGGGCAGCAACGAGGCCGGACGCACCGGCGCGTCCGCGTCCAGCGTGAGCGACGGCACCCCGGCCAGCAGCGGCTGCAACCGTGGAGAGGGCAGGCCCCTGGGCACACCCGGCGCGCCTTCCCGCGACAACACCAGGTCGGGCCGCTCCCCCTGTTCGGCCACGCGCGCGGCGCCACCGCCCACGGTGGCGCTGTAGAGGATGCGATGACCACACGCCTCCAGCAGGGCGCCCAGCCCGCTCCACGCCAGGGGGCCACTGGCGCCGGCCAGCAGCAGCAGGCGCGAACGCACACGGGATGCACGCACCGGCGCGGCCGGGACGCCGCCACCCGCCAGCATCGCCAACCGCGCGCGCAGCTCGTGCGTGCGCAGGGGCGACAGCAGGCAGTCCTCGACCCCCTCCGCGTCGCCCACCTCGAGCACCTCGGCGGGCGTCTCCGGCTCCGCCACCAGCACCACCGGCGGACCATCCCCCCCCAGGCGCAGCTTCAGCGCGCGCAGGCCCATGCCCGCGCCGGCCACCAACTGCCGCCAGTGCACCAGCACCAGGGAAGGCCGCGTGTGCTGCACCTCCAGGAAGGCGGACTCCAGGGAAGGCACCTGCAAGGCCACGCAGCGCAATGGACGCAGGGCTCGTGACAGCGCCAACCAGGATTCGCTCGTGGCCCCCACACACAGCACCCGCGGCGCTGCTTCCACCGGCCCTGGTGAAGGACGCACGCGTCCTGGAGCCGTCATCATGCGGAGCCTCCCGTGTCTTCGTCCCCCCCCGGCCCGCCCACCGCGCTCATCCTGCGACTTCGAAGTATGAGAAACGGCCAGTCAGAGAAAATCCCCCTGGGTCAGATTCCAATGACAGATGGGGAATAAAGGACACCGGCCTCCGACTGGGGCCGCAGCCGGTGTCCACGGCGCCACGAAGGCGCGTCAGACGCGGGCGACGTTGACGCCCGAGTCGACGGCCTGCAGGTCGTCCCCGAAGCGCACGTCCAGCGCGACACCCGCGGGCGGCTCATAGGGCGCGCGCCCCACCTGCGCCGTGCCGAAGCGGGGCAGGAAGGGGGCCACCACGTACGAGCGGAAGCACCAGGCGAAGAAGCTCACCGGCTTGAGGGCCGGGTCCATGGCTGCCTCGATTTTCGCGTGCGCCTGGGGCAGCAGGCTCCAGTGCAGGCCCGGCGTCTCATGGTGCACGGCGTGGAGGCCGTTGTTGAAGAGGAAGAAGTTGATGAGGCGGCCGGTGAAGCTGCGGCTGTGGTCGTGCTCGCTCCAGGGGTCCGTGTGGACGTGCTGGATGTAGTTGAAGAACATGATGGTCCACAGCGAGAAGAGCGCGGGCACCAGGAAGGCGAACGCCCAGATGCGCGCGCCGCCGGCCACGCCGTGCATCGCCATGGCCAGCCCCAGCAGCGCCGCGTGCGTGCCGCCCCAGACGGCGTACTGGGTGAGAATCTGGCGGTACAGCGGCCGGTTGCGCTCGCGCGCCTTGTCGATGAACGCCTTCGTCGGCTCCTGCTGCCAGTACGTGGAGACGAAGGGGAAGAGGAAGGCCACCAGGAAGTTGTGCTTCTTCGAGTAGCGCCAGGTGATGGTGGCGTCGCCCGCCTTGTTCACGAACTTGTGGTGGTTGAGGTTGTGCGTCGGAATCCAGACGAAGGTGGGGTACCCGTAGAAGAGCGACAGCCACATGCCCATGGCCTCGTTCAGCTTCCGGTTGCGGAAGGTGGGGCAGTGGTTGTGGTTGTGCGCGATGACGCCTGCCGACAGCGCCAGGTAGCACGCCAGGGGGCAGAGATAGGGAATCCACCCGGGGGCCACGTACATCGACAGGGCCACCACGGGCATGGCCAGACACCACAGCATCGTCCGGCGGTCAGCGGCGTATCGGAGCATGCCGGCCATCCTGACCCAGCCGACGCTCCGGGACCATCACCCACCCGTCTTTAGAAAGGTCGGCCTTCAGCGCACATGACGCCGCAGCAGCGCCAGCATGCCCTCCAGCGGAGCGCTGGCGGTGGCCAGCCCGGCTTCCTTCACGGCGCGCGGCATGCCGTACACCACGCAGGAGGACTCGCTCTCCGTGAGGACGGTGCCTCCGGCCTCGCGGATGGCCCGGGCGCCCGCGACGCCGTCGTCCCCCATGCCAGTGAGCACCAGGCCCACCACGTCCGAGCCCCAGCTTCGCGCGGCGCTTTCGAAGAGGACGTCCACGCTGGGGTGGTGCGCCGTGCGCAGCGGCTGCCGGTCCAGCCGCGCGAGCGTCACCGCTCCATGGCGCTCCAGCTTGAGGTGCTGCCCGGAGCGCGCCAACACCACGCGGCCGGGCCGCAGCTCCAGCCCGTCCACCGCTTCGAGCACCTCCAGCGCGCAGTGCGCGTTCAGGCGCCGGGCCACCGCCTCCGTGTAGCCCGTGGGGATGTGGAGCGCGAGCGCCAGCGGCGCGGGGAAGTCCACGGGAAGCTCGGACAGCAGGCGGGTGAGCGCCTGCGGCCCGCCAGTGGAGGTGCCCACCACCACCAGGCTCTTCGCGGCCGCGCGAGCCACCGGCGAGGAGGACGCCTCCGGCGACGGTGCCGGCTCCGGCGGCGCGCGAACCACCGCGGCCGCGGCCGTG
Source organism: Myxococcus sp. AB036A (assembly GCF_006547355.1). NCBI lineage: Bacteria > Pseudomonadati > Myxococcota > Myxococcia > Myxococcales > Myxococcaceae > Myxococcus > Myxococcus sp. AB036A. The sequence continues at coordinate 9,396 of NZ_VHLC01000164.1, forward strand.
CGGACCTTCGCCACCAGCTCGCCGCCCAGCTCATACAGCCGCTCGGTGGCGAGCGCGGTGGGCTTGTTCACCAGCTCCACCGCGCCGGCCTGGAGCGCGGCCACCGCCAACTCGCTCTCCTCGCCCGCGCTGCTCACCACCACCACGCGGGGCGCGGCGGCGCTGGAGGCGAGCGCGCGCAGCACGCCCAGCCCGTCCAGGCCCGGCATCACCAGGTCCAGCGTGAGCACGTCCGGAGAGAGCTCGGCCACCTTCTCCAGCGCGTCCAGGCCGTCGCGCGCGACGCCCACCACCTCCAGACCCTCCGCGCTGGAGAGCACCTGCCGCAGCACCTTACGGGCGAAGGCGGAGTCATCCACCACCAGTACGCGAATGGGAGACACCACCGTCATGGCCTTGCCTTGGTATAGAAGAAGGCGCCGCGCCGCTCCTCGCAGGCGAGCGCGGTGCCGAAGCGCATCAGGGACTCAGAGGTCCCCACCAGCAGGTGTCCCTCCGGAGCGAGCGCGCGCGTCAGGGACGACACCACGCGGCGCGCGGTGTCGTCCTGGAAGTAGATGAGGACGTTGCGGCAGAGGATGGCGTCGAAGGTGCCCAGCTGCTCCACCGCGTTGGCATCCACCAGGTTGACGCGCCGCCAGTCCACCGCGCGCACCAACTCCGGCCGGACGCGCGGGCGCCCCTCGCGCGTCTCCAGCCACCGGCCCTCCACGCCCGGAGGCAGCGCGCGCAGGGAGCGCAGGTTGTGCTCCCCGGTGCGGGCCCGCTCCAGCGCGCGGGCACTCAAGTCACTGGCCAGCAGCTCCACCTCGTCGAGCACGCCCAACTCCGCGAGAATCATCGCCAGCGTGAGGGGCTCCTCTCCGGTGGAGCAGGCCGCGCTCCACACCCGGGGCCGCCGTCCGGCGCGCACGGCGGGCACCAGCAGGTCCTCGGCCAGCACCCGCAGCGGCAGGGCCTCCCGGAAGAAGTACGTCTCGTGGACCAGCAGCGAGTCCACCAGCGCGTCCAGCGCCTCGGAGCCCGCCGGGTCGTAGCGGAGGAAGTAGTAGTAGTCGAGCAGCGAGTCGAAGCCCGCGTCCAGCGCGCGGGGCACCACCTTGTCGGCGAGCAACTCCCGGTCCTCGGGGGCGTAGTGCACCCCGGAGCGCTGCTCGATGAGCGCGGCCAGGATGGCGAACACCTGGGGAGACATGGGCAGTGAGAACATGGCGGGGCGTCAGCGGCTCAGCACCAGCCGGCAGGCCCTCCGGACCTCGGGGTCCTCGTCCTGATTGGAGGCGCGCTCCAGCGCCTCGCGTGCCTCCAACGTCCCCAATGCCGCCACCGCGGGCACCGCGGCGCGACGGCCCGCCGGACTGGCGGACACCAGGAGCTGCATCAGCGCGGCGCGCGCGTCCGCCCGTCGCATCCGGGCCAGTGCCGCCACCAGCAGCGGCGCCGTGACTTCGTCCGCCGCCTCCAGCGCGGCCAGCAGTCCCGGCAGCCGTCCCTCCAGGGGCAGCGCCAAGGCGCTCACCACCCGCTCGCGCAGTGTCATGTCCCCCAGCAGGGACACCAGGGCCTGCGTGGCCGGGACACCGGGGCGCGTGGCGATGAAGCCCACCGCGGCGCTGCGCACGCTGTCGTCGCCGTCACCCGCGGCATGCAACAGCGCGGGCAGCGTCTCCGGCGCATCGTATTCGGCCACCGCGGACAGCGCGACGAGCCGCGTGGCCGCGTCCTCCGACTTCGCCGCCTCCAGCAGCACGGGCAGCGCGTCCGGCCGCCGGCCCACGCCCAGCCCCAGCAGGGCGGCGCGCCGCACATCCGCGTCCGCGCTGGCCGCCGCGCGCTGGAGCGCCGACATCGCGCTCTCCGTGTGCATGTGCGCCAGCGCGTCCACCACCGCCACGCGCACCTGGCCAGCGGCGTCGTCCGCCAGCGCGACGATGGCGTCCGCGGCGGCTTCCTCGTTCAGCTTCCCCAGCGCCTGGCACGCGTAGTAGCGCACCCAGGGGTCGCGGTCGTTGAGGCCACGCAGCAGCGTGGAGGTGATGCGCGCCTCCTTCTCCGTCTGCCCCAGCGCGCGCATGGCCGCCGCGCGCGTGCGCTCCGACTCGTGATTGGCGGCCGTCAGCAGCGCGTCCACCGCGCGCGGGTCCTCGATGAAGGGCAGGCCGTAGATGGCCGCGTCGCGCAGGCGCTCATCCGGGTCCCGCATGGCCTGGAGCAGCACTTCCAGTCCCTTGGAATAGCCGAAGTAGGAGATGATGCGCAGCGCCGCGCGGCGCAGGCGCGCGTCCGGGGAACGGGCCGCCTGCAACGCCAGCTTCTCCGTGGTGTCGCTGCCCAGGGACTGGATGGCCCCCACCGCGGCCTGCACCACGCGCAGGTCCTCGTCCACCAACCGCTCGAACAGGGCTGGCACCGCGGCCGGGCTGCCAATGCGGGACAACGTGTCCGCCGCCAGGGCGCGCACCGCCGCGTCCCGGTCCTCCAGGCACGACATGACGTCCGGCACCGCCGCGGACCTGCGGCCCACCAGCGGTAACAGCACGCGGCGCCGGAGGCTGTCGCCCTCGCGCAGCGCCTGGAGAATCTGGGTGTCTGCGTCCGCCCCCAGCTCCGACAGCGCGCCGGCCGCCGCGCGCGCCACCGACGGGTCCGGCCCGTCCAGGAGCTTCAGCAGCCCGAATGCGGCGTCCTGCCCACCCA
>NZ_VHLC01000165.1:0-12067 GCF_006547355.1 Myxococcus sp. AB036A
GAGGGGGCGGGCGGCACCTGCGCGGTCAGGGCGTCGAGGGCGTTGGGCGTCTTCATGTGCGCGGGTTCGCATACACCAACGCGCCGGTGGATGCAGCGCCCGTGGCCGGGTAGAACCCGGTCGTGATGCGTCTCAAGCCCTCTTGTGTCCTGCTCCCGTCGCTCCTGCTGCTCGGCAGCGCCTGCATCGTGGAGGCGCCCGGCGGCGCGAGCGCGCAGGAACGGCGTGCGGCCACCGTCACCCAGGTGCCCCCCCTGTCCGTGAAGAGCGGCGCCAACCTGGGCGGCAAGGTGGAGCTGGTGGGGGCCACGGTGGAGCCCGGCCGGCTGACGCCCGGAGACCAGGCGAAGGTGGCGCTCTACTTCAAGGTGCTCCAGCCCATGGACGACGACTACCTCATCTTCGTCCACGTGGAGGACGCGGACGGCCGCGCCGAGCGCATCAACGTGGACCACAAGCCCGCGGGCGGCATGCTGCCCACGTCGCAGTGGAAGCCCGGTGAGACGGTGAAGGACGAGTTCCCCATCTACGTGCCGCCCGGCTCGACGGCCCGCGCGCTGAACATCTGGCTGGGGTTCTGGGAGCCGCGCACGGACTCCCGGCTGCGCATCCTCAACCCGAACGCCGTGCGCAACGACGGCAAGGACCGCATCCTGCTGGGCCAGGTGCCCGTGGCGCGTTGAGTCGCGCCTGAGCGGGCACTTGGGGGCTCACACTCCACCTTCTGGCCTTCGAAGATGGGCGCGGGCGGCAGTGTGTGTCTAGCCTCGAAAGCATGCCTGCCAGGAAGTTCGTCCTCCAAGCTGCGACTGTCCTTCTCGCACTCACAACAGGTTGCTCAGGTATCGCCACAAGCACCGTTGGCCGCCGCGGCATGGGGCGCCACAACGCTTATGCCCTGGCGTCCTGCACAGACACCGTGTCGTGCTGCATCCAGCGCAACCCAGGTGTGCCCGAGGCTTGTGGCCTCACGGCGGGCGAGTCCGCCGCGCACATTGCGACCATGGACGCCGCCATGAGGCGCGCGAATGAAAAGGAAGACGAAGACGACGCTGACGACGGATGGAAGGAACACTGCATCAACACGTACGTCGCCTGCCGGGACCAGAAGAAACCGCGATGGGAAGGGGACTGCTACGCCTGCTTCCGGCGGTGCGAAGGACAAAAGCAGTGGCCATTCAAGGAATGCCACCAGCGCAGATAGGGGCCCGCCCATGCCGGAGCACGACGCTTGGAACAGAATCTGGGAGCTGAACCACCGGGTTACTGACCTCGGAGAGCCGCTCGCCCTTACGGATGAAACCCGCGCACTGCTGCGGGAGACCGCATCCGAGGTCGCCATTGCACCCGAGGATGCAGCCAAGGCACTGCAAGGCGACGCGAGCGCCGCCGCGCTGCTCAAGGAAATTGCGAAGCGCATCCGCGTGGGGTCGCGGCGCCTGTCGCGTGCCCTCACTGACGCGAACAGGCTCCAGGAGGAAGGTGACCTTGGCGCCGCACGCGCACCGCTGTTGGACCTGCTCGCGGTTGAGGTCGTCCCCTACTACCGTGAGCTCGCCCAGATTCAGTTGGATGCGCTCGACGAGCCGTAACTGCTTGAACTTAGAGGAAAAACGCCGGAGCGGCCGTGTAAGCCGAGTTCTGTTCCCACCCCTTTCGGGATGGGCGGTGAACATTCATCTAGGGCCCTGGTTGCCCAGGGGCCTCATCAGCGAGCAACCCGAACGCATGGGACGGGCCATCCCTGTCCTCCGTACGGCGAGGACGCGCTCCTATTGGCTCTTGCTCCAGGTGGGGTTTACCGAGCCGTCCGAGTCACCCCGGACGCGGTGCGCTCTTACCGCACCGTTTCACCCTTACCCGCCCCTTGCGGAACGGGCGGTCTGTTTTCTGTGGCACTTTCCTGCGAGTCGCCTCGACTGGCCGTTAGCCAGCACCCTGCCCTCTGGAGCTCGGACTTTCCTCCCGCCACCCATGACTGCGGTGACCGGCGTTCACCCGGGCCGCTCCGGCACCTTGCGCTTACAACAGCCGGGCAGGGGCGGTCCACTCCGGGGCGTCCACCGGGCTCTGGAACGTCCGCTTCCGCGCGCGCAGGCGGCGGCCCGTTCGAGGAGCAACGCGCGTTCTCGCGCGTTCGCCGTGAGGGCGGCGGCCTGCTCGAACTCCGCGCGGGCCTCGTCGAGCCGGCCCAGCTTGCCGAGCAGGTCTCCGCGGACGCTGGGCAGCAGGTGATAGCCCTGGAGTGAGGGTTCCGAGGTCAACGCGTCCACGAGGGCCAGCCCCGCCTCCGGGCCGAACGCCATGGAATGGGCGACCGCTCGATTGAGCTCCACGACAGGGGAGGGGACGACCTGGGCCAGGGTGTCGTAGAGCGCTGCGATGCGTGCCCAGTCCGTGGCCTCGGCCGTGCGCGCGCGGGCGTGGCATGCGGCGATGGCGGCCTGGAGCGCATAGGGGCCCTGTGCGCCTTCCAGAGCCTCGGCGCGTTCGAGCGCTGCGAGGCCCCGGCGAATGAGGAGCTGATCCCAGAGGGCCCGGTTCTGTTCCAACAGGAGGACGGGCTCGCCCTTCGGTCCGATGCGCGCTCGTGAGCGGGACGACTGAATCTCCATCAAGGCGACGAGGCCATGGACCTCCGGCTCCTTCGGCGCGAGCCCCGCCAGGATTCGGCCCAGGCGCAGGGCATCCTCGCAGAGCGCGGGGCGCATCCAGTCATCGCCGGCCGTCGCCGCGTAGCCTTCGTTGAAGACGAGGTAGATGACCTCGAGAACGGTCGACAGGCGGGCGGCCAGCTCCTCGCTATCGGGGACTTCGAAGGGGACGCGTGCCTCCGCGAGCGTGCGCTTGGCCCGGACGATGCGCTGGGCCACGGTGGGGACGGGGACGAGGAAGGCGCGGGCAATCTCCTCGGTCGTCAGGCCTCCGAGCAGCCGGAGCGTGAGCGCCACCCGTGTCTCCTTGGAGAGCACCGGGTGGCAGGAGACGAACATCAATCGCAACAGGTCATCGCCCACGACGTCGTCGAGCGCGGCGTCCAGGTCCGGCGCGGCGGTGCCTTGCAGCGACTCCAGTTCGTGACCGAGTTCCTCGTGCTTGCGCTCGAGGAGCTTGCCCCTGCGCAGTTCGTCGATGGCGCGGCGCTTGGCGGCGGCCATGAGCCACGCGCCCGGGTTGTCCGGGACGCCCGTCTCCGGCCATTTTTCGAGCGCGGTGACGAGCGCGTCCTGTGCGAGTTCCTCCGCGCGGCCCACGTCGCGCACCATCCGCGCGAGACCCGCGATGAGGCGAGCTGACTCGATTCTCCAGACCGCCTGAATGGCCCGTTGTGTCTCGGTGGAAGCCGTCACGGGCGTAACTCAATCACCGTTCGCTCGTGGCACAAGGGGCGTGTGCGCCCGGCATTTTCTTTTTGAAAGTGCGGCGTGTACCGTCGGCGAGCCATGCGGCGGCTTGGACACCCAGCGGGTAGCCGGTCCGTGCAGATGCGGTCCGCTGCCTCTCCGGGGCACCCCCGGGGACATTTCATCAGGAGCACACCGTCACGCGCGGCCGTCTCCGCGGCGAGCCGCGGCCCGGGCCACGCAAGACACGACAGGTGGGACCACGCCGCCGCATGGCGTGAGTGTGGAAGATGAGTGAGCGTCGCGTGGTGGCTCAGGCGCTCGCGTCCGCGTTTCTCGCGGGGCCCTGGACGCTCAAGGGGCTCATTGAAAGAGGCACGGAGGTCGTCGGAGGACGGGCGCCTTGGGTGTCGTCCCTGGCTCGCAGCGCGATGCTCTTCTTCCCGCGTCCGCCGCATGCGCGGATGGAGTTGCTCGGGGACTTGTTGGCTTCGCGCCCCGCGTTCAAGCGGGGCTTCACAGACCCTTCGGCGCGTGCGCGCATCGTGCGCTGGATTGCGTCCGAGCCGCGGATGGCGCGTCAGCCGTGGCCCGTGCCGTCGCTGCCGACCCAAGCCGAACTCGCGGCATGGTTGGGGGTGACAGGGGCGCAACTGGACTGGCTGGCGGATGTACCGGGCATCGAGCGCACGTCCTCGCCAGGGCGGTGGCGGCGCTACCGATACACCTGGATTCCGAAGCGCAGCGGTGGTGAGCGCCTGTTGGAGCGGCCGGGATTGGACCTGCTCCTGGTCCAGCGCAAGCTGCTCCACGGCATTCTGGACCACATCCCGCCGCACGACGCGGCGCATGGCTTCGTCGCGGGGCGGAGCGTTCTTGGTTTCGCGGAGCCTCACGCACGGCAGGCCGTCGTGGTGCGAGTGGACATCGAGGACTTCTTCTTCGCGGTGCGGCCCGCCCGAATCTGGGCGGTGTTCCGCACGGCGGGATATCCGGACGGCGTGGTGAGCGCGCTCGGGGGACTCTGCACGAACCGCACACCCAGCGCGGTGGTGTCGCAGGCGCGGCGGCCGGATTCACTCGCCGAGGCGAGCGCGCGCTGGCGTCTGGCGCGGAGGCTCGAATCGCGGCACTTGCCACAGGGGGCACCCACGTCGCCCGCGCTGGCCAACCTCGCGGCGTACCGGCTCGACGTCCGGCTGTCGGCGCTCGCAGAGGCGATGGGCGCGCGGTACACGCGATACGCGGATGACATGGCGTTCTCGGGTGGTGACGCATTGGCCCGGCGCACGCACAAGTTGCTGCGGTACGTGAGCCAGATTCTCCGAGAGGAGGGCTTCACGCCGCGCACGGGGAAGACGCGGGTGATGCACCGGAGCACCCAGCAGCGGCTCGCGGGCGTGGTGGTGAATGAGCATCCTTCCGTTCGCCGCACGGACTACGAGCGACTGAAGGCCATTCTCCACCTGTGCCGCACGCGAGGCCCCGCGAGTCAGAACACCGAGGGCCACCCCGACTTCCGCGCGCATCTGCTGGGACGCATCGCTTGGGTCGCACACCTGCACCCGGCCCGAGGCGCGAAGCTGCGCGCCACCTTCGACCAGATTGCGTGGGACTGACGCCCACGCCTTTCGACTACCCGACGGGCCAGTAGAGCTTTTTCAGGGGGACCAACGCCCGCGTCTCCGCGTCGAGGTTCTCGTACTGCTCGACCAGAAGCTCACGAAGGTCGGAGAGCGTGAGCAGTCGGAGCGGGACCGAGGAGCGGTCTGCTTCATAACGTGCATCCTTGGTGAATCCGCCTGTGCTGACGTAGAGGCATCGGTCGCCCTGCTTGCGGCCCCCGAGAAACGCACGAATCGACTGGGAGTTCATGGACTCGCCCACGCGGTGCTTCACCTCACAAAAGATGCGAGGTTCCTGGAGGCCCAGCCCGTCTGGCGAAGCGAAGATGTCGACACCTCGGTCCGCGCCAGGTGCGGCGACGCGCGTGCGGTAGCCCATGGCGCGGAGGATGCCCGCGACGAGTTCCTGCATCTCGCTCCAGTTCAGCCTTGCGATACGGTCCTCGATGAACTGTTCGGCCTTTTCGACCTGCTCCTCCCGGAGCACCGCTTCCGTGCCCTCGTCGCTGTCCACGACGGGGGCCGGCGTGGGCGGCAGGGACGCTACGGGACGTTCCAGCTCCACGGCTTGCGCCCAGAGTCCCGCGGTGGCTTCCGCGCTGGGTCGAAACAATGTGGCGATGGAGCCGAGGCCGTTTCGAGTCGCCGCGCTCAACTGGTTTCGCAGGACGTGGTGCGTCCAGCGAACGCGGCGGACAAGCGGAGGCGGCCCGGCGCGGTTTTCGACGCCCGATTCGATGCGCCCCAGTAGGTAGATGCGCTCGTTCGGGTCGTATGTCACCGCGCTGTCGCCTTGCTCAACATCGCGCATGAACCGGCGGACCTGGGCCGCCCAGACGCGTCGGGTGCCTTCCTTGTCCTCCGGATATGCCTTGGCGAACCGGGCTTCAAGCTCGTCCGCGCTCATGTCTGGCGCGAGCGGGCCGACCTTGTCCCATCCGATGCCGACGAGCCCCTCCGTCTTGAAGGCATCGAAGAACGCGGCACCGCGACCCGCACGGATGAACCACAGGCGCTTGTTGGCAGTCACCACTTCCCCCTGATGTCCGTCCCTGGAATGGCTACAGCCGCTCGTCGATGGCGCGGTTGCTCATCTCATCCGCCTCGGCGTTCTGCGCGCGGGGGACGTGGTGCAGCTTCACCTTGGTGAAGCCCTTGAGCAGCTTCCGCGCCTCTTCATACAGCGGCTTGAGCGTCGGGCTCTTCACCTGGTAGCGCCCGCCGAGCTGACGAATCAGCAGCTCGCTGTCCGCGAAGACCTCCACCTCGCGCGCGCCCAGTGACTGCGCATGCTTCAGGCCCAGCAGCAGGCCCATGTACTCCGCGCAGTTGTTGGTCTGATGCCCCAGGAACCGCCCGAGCCGGGCCACCACGTTGCCCTCGGGGTCCATCAGCACCGCGCCCGCGCCCGCGGGCCCTGGGTTGCCCCGAGCCGCGCCATCTGAATAGACGCGCAGCCGCGGATGCGATTCGGAAGCGGGCGCCGCATCCACCGGCGGGCTCATGGCCCCAGCCGGCACCTGCGTGCTCGGAGCCGACGCAGCGGAGGCTGGCGACATCCCGCCGAGCCGCTGTGCGGCGTCCTCAATGAGCTGCCCGAGGTGCTCCCGGGTGAGGCCTCGGAACGCACGTACCGTCCCTTGCAACGGCTCCTCACGCGCGATGTGGCGGAGGATGTCGATGATGGACGGCGCGGGCATGTCCACGAAGCCGTGCCGCTACTTCGACGCCGCCGGAGTTTCCTGCAGCGCTTCCACCGCGTAGATGATGCGGTTGCACGAAGGGCAGATGTCCGTGCCCAGCCCGGTGCGGAGCTGGTTGTAGAGCTGCGGGGGCACGTTCATGTTGCAGCCCTGGCAGGTGCCGGCGACCACGCCGACCATGGCGGGCAGCTTCTTCTTGCGCACCACCTCGTAGCGGCGCAGCAGGGTGGCATCCACGCTCGAGGCCACTTCGGCACGACGACCTTCCAGCCCCTTCACCTGCGACTCGGCCTCGCCCAGCTTGCCGCGCAGCTCCGTCATCCGGCCGGACAGGCCCTGCTGCTTCGTCGCGTAGTCGGCCTCCTTGCTCTTGATGGCCTCGCGAGCGCCGCCGAGCTGCTTCGTCAGCTCCGTCAGCTCCTCCGCCATCGTCAGATTGGCCTTCTTGGCGATGTCGATTTCACGGGCCAGGGCGGAGTACTCGCGGGTGGAGCGCTGCTCGCTGAGCCGCGTCTCCCACTTCTTCACCTTGTCCTTCTCGTCCGTGATGTTCTGCTCGAGCTGGGCCTTCTGCTTCTCCATGTCGGAGACGCGTGCCCGTTCCGCCTCGATGGCGCTGCGGGCCACACCCAGTTCCCGCTCCAGCTCGGCAATCTGACGGGGGTGAACGTCCGCGGCCTTTCGGAGCGAGGCGACCTCGAGGTCCACGTTCTGCAGCTCCGCCAGCGCTTTCAATTTCTCCCGCAAAGTTGCTGCCTCCCACAGGGCCGCACCGTGTACGGCAACGGCCTAGTTCTTGTACCAACAAGGTTAATGAGGGTCCAACGTCCAAATAGGCCACGAGTCATCCCTCGTGGCCCTTGCTGCCATGCTGCATTTGAAACAGCTTCACGCACCCGTTAGACCGGAGCGCGTGCTTCGTCCATCCTTCGTCATCGTTCTTTGCGCGCTCACTCCTGCCTGCAAGGAGTCCGCGTCTCCGCCGCCCGCCACCACCACGTCGCCGGCCATCGCGCCCGCCGCCACGAACACGAAGTGGGGCGTCATCGAGGGGCGCGTCCGTCTTGCCGGCACGCCCCCCGCACCCGCTCGCCAGCCCACCATCGGCACCGTCGTCTCCGTGTGTGGCGAGGAGACGGAGGAGCGCACGCTCGTGGTGGGAAGCGGGGGCGCGTTGGCCCACACCGTGGTTTCCCTTAGAGACGGCCACGCGCTGCCCGCGTCCGCGCGCGCCGCGCCGGAGCCCGTGCTGGACCAGAAGCAGTGTGTCTATGACCCGCCCGTGCTGGCCGCTCGCACCGGCAGCACCCTGGTCATCCGCAACTCGGACCCCTTGGTCCACAACGTTCGCGCCGCCTCCGGAACGAACCGCGCCTTCTTCAACGTGGCCATGCCGCTGGAGGGCATGACGGTGAAGCGGCAGTTGCCCGCAGAGCCAGGCGAGGTCCCCATCCACTGCGACATCCATCCGTGGATGCGCGCGCGCGTGCGCACCTTCAATCATGAGTACTTCGCGACCAGCGGCGCGGACGGACGCTTCCAACTGGAGGTCCCCGAAGGCACCCACACCCTGGTCCTCTGGCACGAGCGGCTTCCAGAACAAGCCCGCACCGTGACGGTTCGCGCCGGCGAGCGCGTCCAGGTGGACGCGGAGTGGCCGGTGGCCGACCTGAAGTAGCCCGCCAGTCCGTACCCTTGAAGGATTCCGGCGCTCGACGTCTAAAAGGTTGAGAAGCCGCGAATCGATTGGCGTTTCCGTTCCGACAGAAAAATTGTTATGCGGGCGGCAGAAGCCACGACCGAGAAGAGGGGGCCGAGTCATGCAGCAGCAACCAAAGAAGCAAGCATTCCCGAGCAACGGCATGCGCGGCCTGGAGGCGCCCCGGAAGGCGGCGGTTCGGCCCATCGGCATGCAGGAGATGGGGCCGACCCTGTACGAGCAGCTCCGCCGCGCGCTGGTGGAGCTGACGCCCGCCTCGTCCAACTGAAGCCGGGCCGTCCGGGCGCGAACGCCACGGCCTGAAAAGCGAAGGGGCTCCCGGCTTGTGCCGTGGAGCCCCTCGTTGTTTGCGAACCTAGATTTCGTCCTCTTCGCTATCGCCTCCCGCCGCCTCGTCGTCGTCGAAGGAGTCCAGCTCCTCCTCGTCGTCTTCGCCGCGACCGGCGGGTTCCTCCGGTTCAATAGGCTCAATGACCTTCGGGGCAGCGGCGAGACGGCCACGCCTTCCCTCGGGCTGGGGCTTGAGCGCCGGGCTTTCCCGCTGATCCGCCCCACACTTCGGGCAGATCGGGTCCGGCTTCTTCATGTCGTAGAACTTCGTCTGGCACTTGAAGCAGACGTGTTTTGTTCCGAGGTCCTTCGCCGGCATTCGCCACCTTGTGTAAAAGGCGAGTGAAGACAGGGGGGAGGGCGGCTCAATAGTTGGGCCGCAAGACAGAGTCAACCTGTGGTTTGCGCCGGAGATTTCTAGCGGTAGCATCCCGCCCACGTTTTCCCCCGGAAGCTGGACACCCCTCTTGAACTTTACCTGCGACAATTGCCAGAAGCGGTATTCCATTGCGGACGAAAAGGTCCGCGGCAAGACGGTCAAGGTCCGCTGCAAGAACTGCCAGAACGTCATCACCGTCGAAGGGCCCGCCGAGGAAGAGAACACCCGCGTGGTGTCCCTCGCGGACGTGGAGCGCATCCGCGCCCAGGAGCGTTCCCTGGCGGAGCCCGAGGCGAGCGCCGCCCCGGCCGCCGTCATCAGCGCGCCCATCGCGGCCGCTCCGGTGGCGAAGGCGCCCGCGGCCGCCCTGCAGACGCCCTGGGACGATGAGCCCACGCGCGCCGCGCCCATGAAGGCCACGGGTTCGCCCTGGTTCGTCATGGTGCGCAACAAGCAGGAGGGCCCGCTGGACGAGGGCGCCCTCCGTGAGCTGGTGGCCACCAACACCGTGAATGGCCGCAGCTTCTTCTGGCAGCAGGGCATGGCGGACTGGAAGCGCGGTTCGGACATCCCCGAGCTGGCCGGCCTCTTCGAGCCGCCGCCCGTCGCAGAGCCGCCTCCGCCGCCGCCCGCCATCGCCGCGCCGCCTCCGCCCGAGCCTGCACGCCCCTCGCGCGGCACGCCCGTGCGCCGGGAGCCGGAACCGCAGGCCTTCATCCCGGAGCCCGAGCCAGAGCCGCGGCACGCCGAGTCCGAGCAGCCCTGGCCGGACGAGGAAGAGGAAGCGCCGGACAACACGTATTACGGCGACCCGTTGCCGCGCGCGCAGCCGCAGCCGCAGCAGCAGGCCCAGGTGACCCGCCGCGCGCCGCAGCCCCAGGCCGCCAGCGCCGCGCCGCTGGACGACGCGCTGTTCTCCGACCTGGACCTGCCGGGCAACCGCAACGCCGGTGACGGCGAGGAGCCCCAGGACGACGGCGGCGTGCCGTACCCCGATGATCCGCGGGCCGCGCTGGGCGGCGGCGAGGACGACGACGAAGGCAAGGCCGTCGAGGACACGCGCCACTTCGCCAAGAAGTCGGGTGTCACGCGCCGCAACCCCGCCTGGAAGTACGCCGTCTTCGCGTTGCTGCTGCTCATCGTCCCGCTGGGCCTGGCGTATGTCCTGTCGGAGACGCTGGGCGTGGTGCCGCTGCGCGTGCAGACGGTGGACGCCAGCGGCAACGCGGTGGAGCAGCCCATCTTCTCGTCGGAAGGCGTGGGCGCGCTGCGCGATAAGCTGATGGGCCGTGAGCCGCCGCCCGCGTCCCCCAAGCCGCCCGCAGAGGGCAAGCGCCCGGTGCCCCCTTCGGAGGGCAAGCGCCCGGCCGCCGCGCCCGGTGAGACCGGCGCGGTTGCGGACCCGGAGGCCGCCGCGGCGCCGTCCAAGGGGGCGCTGGAGGCCGTCTACGTGGACCCGGACAAGAAGGACGTGGACCCGACGGTGCGCAGCGGCGAGGAAGTGGCCGCCGCGGACACCGAGGAAGTCGGCGGCCCGTCCGACGAAGAGGTGGAGCGCGTGCTGGCGAAGACGCAGCCCGCCTTCCGTGACTGCGTGGAGGCCGAGCTGCGGAAGAACCCGTCCTTCAAGGGCGGAAAGGTGACGCTGACGGCCACCGTGGGCAGCTCGGGCACGGTGAAGGCGGCCTCGTTCGACCGCAAGGACCTGAACCGCAACAGCCCCGTGGGCACCTGCATCCGTGACCGCGCGAAGGGGATGGTCTTCTCCGCCTTCGCTGGCGAGGACGTGGACCTGGAGATTCCGCTGGTCCTCTCCAAGTCGATGTAGCCGCCTAGAGGTCGAAGCTCCCGGCCGGCGGCGGCTTCTTGCCGCGCGTCGCCTTCTCACGGGCCCTGCGCACCTCCTCGCGCAGGGCCTCGGTGGCCTCAGCGTCCACCTCCAGGGTGTCGAGGTCGAGCACGTCGCCCTCGCGGATGCCCTCGGGCAGTTCGCTCAGGGGGCGCGTCAGCTCACGGCCTTCCACCACCAGCACGGCGATGTCGTCTTCGATTCGGTCCAGCGTGGCCCGGGTCGTCATGGGGCGTGGCTCCTCAGGGGTTGCAGTCCCGGGCAGGCCGCCGTCCACGCGAGGCCTCTTCCCGGCTGGAGAAGGTCACCAGGTTCGATGACTTGATCTTCACGACGTTGCGGCAGGTCGGCTTGTGGAACACGTCGCTGCGGACGCTGCCGACGTAGGTCCCCACCTTCACGGCGCCCGAGTCGGAGGCCCCGCTCCGCGAGCGCGAGCCCGCCCGAGAGGGGGGCGCCCCTTCGTCCGTCGGGTCGTCGAGGCTCAGGGTGTACATCTTCCCCGTGGGCTGCTTGCCCGAGCCGTCACGCGTGCCGGAGCGGCTCGTCGCGCGCCGGGAGTCTCCCACGAGCGCGGTGTCCCGAGGCATGGGCGTGCCCAGGCCCAGGTAGCTGTAGCGCGTGTCCTCCGGGACGCCAGCCGACAGGCGCTGCGGCGTGACGACGAGCGTCTTCCCGTCGCTCACCACCTGCACCTCGCCGTGAAGGTCGGTGCGGAACACCTGCGCGCCGGTGGCCTCCAACTGCTCGAGCATGGCCGGCGCGGGGGCGCCAATCAGGTTGCCTTCGCCCGCGGAGATGACGGCGGCGCGAGGCCCCACGGCCGTCAGGAAGGCGGCGGTGGTGGGCCCCTCGGTGCCGTGCGCGGCCACCTTGAGCAGCGTGGCCTGCATGGGGGCGTTGCGCGCCAGCAGGTGGTCCACCGTCCGGGCATGCGCGTCCGCCATGAAGAGCACCGCGGTGTCCCCATAGGTGAGCCGGAGGATGACGGAGTTGGCCTCCAGCGCGGCCTCGGGCACGTCGAGCAGCGGCTCGGTGGGCGCGCGGGGCCACAGCACCGTGAGGGACACGCCCGCGCCCAGGGGCAGCCGCTGGAGCGCGTTGGGGGTGGCGGGGG
>NZ_VHLC01000166.1:0-11620 GCF_006547355.1 Myxococcus sp. AB036A
GGATTTGGGCTTGGGCGCTGGCAAGGAACGGCGACCCTAGCGCACCGTCTTGAGCCACGCGAAGGACGGGGGGACTCGTCAGGGCCTCGGCTTCCCGGCATAGAGTGGAGGGAAGGGGAGAACCGATGACAATCCGCTTCCGGCGCCGCCGGCTGCTGGGGGGAGGACTGGCTGCGTTGCTCGTGGGGGGCGCGGTAGCCTTTGCCTCCTGGGACGTCTGCCTTTCCGCCTGGGTCCTGCGAGGAGTGAAGGTGCCGAGCTGTCCGGACGGACAGTTCCGCCAGGTGGTGGAGGTCCATGGCTCCGGCCTGGCGCGCGGCGACACGGGGCAGGTGGTGGTCGTGACGCATGCGCTGGCGCCGCACCCGGAATCCGGCCAGATGATGAAGGCCCCGGTGACGAAGGGCACGGCCGCCGTGTTCCTGGTGGACGGGGAGGGGAAGGAGACGCCGCTTCCGCTGTCGAAGGGGACCGCGTGGATGCGCACCATGGACGACGGGGGGCTGTCGGCCCGCGTGGCGCTGCCGGAGGTACCGGACGGCGACTACCAGCTCCGGGCCCGCGTCACCTCGCCGCTGGGCACGGACACCGTGGACGCGCCGCTGCCGCTGTATGCCAATGCCCTGGCGCATGTGCTGACGGACCGGCCCCTGTACGAGCCGGGCCACGAGGTCCTCTTCCGCGCGGTGGTGCTGAGGGCCAAGGACCTGGCGCCGTTGGATGGGCGGCCGGGGACGTGGGTGGTGCGGGATTCCACCGGCGAAGTGGTGCTGGAGGAGCGCGCGCCGGCCGGGCCCTGGGGTGTCGTGGCCGGGCGCTTCTCGCTGGACCGGGGCGCGCCGCAAGGAAGCTGGACGGTGAGCTGGGTGAGCGGCGGGGCGCAGGCCTCGGCGTCCTTCGAGGTGAAGCCCTTCACCCTGCCGCGCTTCCGCGTGGAGGCGCGCAGCGCCCGGCCCTTCTGGCGCGCGGACGAGGTGCCAGTGGTGGATGGGCAGGTGACGTATGCCTCGGGCGCGCCGGTGGCCGACGTCGAGGTGGGCCTGACGTGGAACATCCACGGTGACTGGCCCGCGCCCACGGAGTGGCATGCGGGGGGCCTGCCGGACCGCGCGCGCACGGACGCCGCGGGGCGCTTCCGCCTGTCGCTGCCGCGCGTGCCCATGGACCTGCGCGGACAGGCCCAGCTGGTGGCGCGTCTGGTGGCGCGGGACGCGGCGGGAGACCGCATCGAAGGCGGCGTGTCGCTGCTGCTGTCCGAGGACGCGCTGCAGGTGTCGGCGGTGACGGAGGTGGAGGGCGGACTGGCGCCGGGCTTCAACAACCGCGTTTACGTGCGCGCGACGACGGCCGCGGGGCAGGTGCTGCCGGGCACGGAGCTGATGGTGAAGCGCGCCTGGGACCCGCGCGACGAAGGCGTGCGCGCGATGACGGACGAGGACGGCGTGGCCGTCTTCCAGCTCGACCCCGGGCCTCCCGTCAACGTCGTGGTGCCGCCCATGCCCGTGCGCCCGCCGCCGCCCAAGCCCACGGTGAGGCTGGGCCAGACGCGCAACCTGCTGGCGCCGGAGACGGAGGCCTCGCTCGAGGACCTGCTCGCGCTGGAGAAGGGGTTGCCCGCGCTCGAACCCTGTGCGCGCTTCGTGACGCGTGAGGATGGAGAAGTGGAAGTCGCGCTCGGCCTGCGCGTGAGTGCCGCGGGCGCGGTGGTGGACGTGGTCTCTGGAGAGGGCGCACTGCCCGCCTGCGTGGCCTCGGCGTTGCGCACCCGCGTGCTTCCCGCCGGGCGTGAGCGGGTCTTCCAGGTGCGCCTGGGCATCATGGACCCAGGCCTGCCGGAGTTGGCAGTGGAGGTGGAGGCGGCCATTGGCGCCCCTGAGACGCTGGTGGCCGCGCTGGACGACGCGGCTCTCGATGCGCGCGCGTGTCTGCCTCGGGACCTGAGCATGGACGCTCCGCTGCCCGCGGCGTTGAGCTGGCGGCTGGGGAAGCGGGGCCTGGAGTCGCTGACGTGGGTGATGCTGCCGAAGCAGTCGAACGCGTTGGCCGCGTCCGTCCTGCCCTGTATCCAGGAGCGTTTCACGCGTATCCGGATGTCCGAGCCCGAGTATCCGCACAACGCCCTGGGCGTGGCGCACCTCACCGCCCGTCCGTCGGGTGAGAAGGGGCGCCAGGCCGTTTCCCAGGCCACCACCTTCCTGGGCTACGAGCTGAAGGTGAGCGGCACGCAGGGGGGAGAGGCCGTGGGCGAAACGAAGCTGGTGCTGCGTCCGGCGGAGGTGCCACCCACGCGCCTGCGCGCCACGCCCGTGCTGGCGCGCGGCGGCGAGGAGGTCCGCATCGAGCTGATGCGCGGCCCCCAGTTCGCGGGCCCGCTGCCCGAGACCCTGGTGCTCCAGGCGGGCAACCAACGAATGGAAGAGAAGGTGGACAAGGCGACGCGCTCGGTCCGCTTCAAGCTGCCCGAGGACTTCGAGGGCTGGGCGATGACGTACTGGGAGGGCGCGCAGGGGCGGGTGTACGTGGCGCCGCGTGCGCAGCTCTCCGTGGAGGTGACGCCGGACAAGCAGCGCTACGCTCCCGGCGAGCTGGCCCGGCTCCAATTGCAGACGCGGGTGGATGGCCAGGACGGTCCGGCGGCGGTGGGCCTCTTCGGCGTGGATGAGACGCTGGCGCAGCTGGCGCCGCTGCCAGGGCCGGACGCGCTGGGGCAGCTGCGGCCGGTGCCCACGGTGGCCTCGCCGGCCTTCGGTGTCCTGGACGGCCAGGCGCTGGCCATGGGCCGCATCCGCGGGGCCAACGCGGCGTCGGCGGCGGTGCTGCGGGTGAGCGATGTGCCTCGGCGCGAGCACACGGAGCCCCGCGTGACGGTGAACGCGGTGTCGGCCTTCGAGCCGGAGTCGGAGCTGACCGAACCCTTCTACGCCGTGCTGGCGGAGCTGCACGCTCAGGTGCGCGCCTGGGAGGAGAAGGCGCCGCAGGGGCAGACGCTGGACCCGGCGGGCATGGCCCGGCTGTGGGAGGGCGCGCTGGCTGCGTGTGAGAAGCGAGGCGACAAGGTGACGGATGCCTTTGGCCGCCGGTTGAAGCTGTCACGGCTGCCCGTGGACCTGCTGGCGCTCACCGACCCGCGGGCGGTGGTGTCCAGCGGCACGCGGCTGCCGGAGGACGTGGAGAACTGGAACGCTTGGGTTGCCCGGGAGGCGCCATGAATCGCTCGTTCTTCGCCGGGGTGGGGTGCTCCCTGGCGAGCCTGGTGGGACTGGTCATGTTCGTGGCGCTCTTCGGTGACAACGTGCGGCGCCTGTTCGGCGCATCCGCTGAGGCGCTGACGGGGGCGCCCGCGCCCCAGGCGTCGAAGCGCCTCCGCACCTTTGGTGGACAGAACTCCGAGTTCGACGAGGTGCAAGCGGTGATGGCCCCCCCGCCGGTCATGGAGGAGGAGCAGATGGAGATCGGGGGGATGGAAGGGGGGATGCCCGGGTTCGCGAACGCGCTCCGCAGTGCCCGCGCTGTCGTGGTCAAGGATGATGCACGCAAGGGCGGGGGCGGCGCGGAGGCAGACGCCACGCCCAGCCGTGCCTGGTTCCCGGAGACGTTCCTCTTCGAGCCCCTGGTGGTGACGGACGCGTCCGGCGCGGCGACGGTGCCGGTGCGCGTGCCGGACCGCCTCACGCAGTGGCGGGTGCTGGCGCTGGCGCACTCGCGTTCGGGCGCGCAGTCCGGCGCGGTGGCGTCCTTCACGGGCACGCTGCCCACGTACGTGGACCCGGTGCTGCCGGCCTTCCTGCGCGCGGGCGACGCCGTGCGGATGCCGGTGCAGGTGATGAACACCACGGACGCGGCGGTGGAGGCGCCCTTGAAGGTGGAGGTGCCGGGCGCGCTGGTGGAGGGCGGCAGCCGCACCGTGCGCGTTCCGGCGCGCGGCAGCGTGGTGGAGTACGTGACGGTGCGGGTGGCCACGCCAGGGCAGGTGGCGGTGCGCGCGACGCTGGGCGCCACCGACGCGGTGGTGCGGGACTTCCCCGTGTGGTCCACGGGGCGGCCGGTGGTGGAGACGCGCGGTGGCACGCTGGCGGCGCCGCGCTCGCTGTCGCTCACCGGGGCCGTGGACGCGCAGCCGGGAAGCGAGCGCGTCCGGGTGCGGGTGTTCCCCGGCGGGCTGGGCGTGCTGCGCTCGGAGTTGCTGAACGCGAGCGCGCGCGAGGACGCGGCCGGCGTGGGCTATTCGCTGCTGCTGACGGGCCGCGCGCCGGAGCTCCTGACCGCCCTGGGTGAGACGCGGTCCGCGGAGGCGCTGAAGGCGCTGAGCACGCCCGGGCAGCGGCTGACGGCGCCCGTGCCTCCGGAGCCCGGTGAAGTGGACGTGGAGTCGGTACGGGCGGGGTTGATGCGGGCGACCCAGCGCGCGCTGCGGTGGAGCCGGGCGCCGGATGTGGCCACGGCGGCGCTGCTGGCGGAGGGCGCGCTGGCGCATCCGGACAACCCCGTGCTGGCCCGCCTGGGCGAGCGGCTGGCCGCGCAGGTGGCGGCGGCGCAGCTCCCGGACGGCACCTGCCAGGGCGGCAACGGCTGGACGCTCCAGCGGTTGCTGGTGGCCACCGCGGACTGCACGCGCGCGGTGAACGCAGCGGCGGTGACGCCGGAGGGCAAGCGCCGCGCGGCCTTCTTCACCGCGCGGGCCTCGGGGGCGCTGGAGCGCAACCGGGCGCACGTCAAGGATGGCTACACCGCGGCGGCGCTGCTGGCGAGCGGCGCGGTGACGGGCTCGTTGCGGGACTCACTGCGCGAGCAGGTGCGGGATGCCGTTCAGCGGCGCGACGAGGGTGCCGCGTTCCTGCCCGTGGAGGAGGGCGTGGTGGACGCCGCGGGCGGCACGCCGACGGAGGCCGAGGCCACCGCGCTGGCCGTGCTGGCCCTGGAGGGCGACGCGAAGGCACCCGTGGCGGACCTGGGCGCCGCGTTGCTCGCCAGCTACGAACCGGTGAACGGCTGGGGCAACGGGCGCGCCAACCGCCTGGCGTTGCAGGCCGTGGTGTCCCTCTTCCGCGAGCCGCTGCCCGCCCAGGTGCGGGTGGTGCTGGAGCGGGACGGCCAGGTCATCACCGAGGGCACCTTCGACGCCAAGGCCCTGCGTGAGGTGCTGTCCCTGGAGGCGGCGGCGCCGGGCTCCGGCGGCGCGCATACCTGGACGGTGCGCGCGGAGCCCGCGGTGCCCGGGTTGGGCTTCGCGCTGGCGTTGAGCGCCGCGGTGCCGTGGACGCAGCAGGCACAGGCCGGGCTGGAGTTGTCCGTGCAGGTGCCCTCGGACGCGAAGGTGGGGCAGCCGTCGGAGGTGACGCTCCTGGCCTCCACGCCGTCGGGCCTGCCGCTGGTGATTCGCCATGGGCTGCCCGCGGGCGTGCAGGTGGACACCGCCAGCCTGGAGGCGCTCGTGCGCGAAGGGAAGGTGGCGTCCTGGCAGAGCGAGGATGGCGCGGTGACGCTGCGGCTTCATCCCCGAGGGCCGGGCGAGCCCTTCCAGGCGCGCTTCCGCGTCATCCCGACGCTGGCGGGCACGCTCCAGGGCGGCGCGTCATCGCTGATGGCCCTGGAGCGCCCTGACCTGGTGTCCTACGTACCCCCCGCTACGTGGGCCGTACGCTGAGGAGATGTCGCTGGCACTTCCTGCCCCCCGGGCCACTGCCCCGGCGCTGGGGGGCGCGTTATGTGTCGACTCGTGGTGACTTCACGGGCCTCCAAGAAATGTAGTCCGTACTCCCAACTGGGCACCCACGCAGGGGATGCACAGATTTCCCAGCAGCAACACGGAGTCGCAACCGCTCCCAGGGTTGTTTCGTCGTGGGTGGCAAGCATGGAGCTCGACGGCGCGGAGAGGGACGAGCTACAGCGGGCGCTGACGAGCGCGTTTGCCTCGGTGGAGCACCTTCGCCGGGTCGTGGCCGCCACCTGCCGCAGGGATTTGGAGTCGCTGGGCGTCTCCGGTGGGCTGCGGGAGCGCGTCTTCGCGCTCATCCACATGGCGGAGGCGGAGGGCTGGCTGCGCGAGCTGATTCGCGGCGCCTACCAGGCTCTGCCCCGGCACCCTCGTCTCCAACGCTTCGTGCAGGTGTACCTCGCGTCCGTCCAGCGCAGTATCCCCCGTGTCGGACTGGAGCGCATCTTCGGCAGTGGCCGGGCGGACGCCGAGCGTGAGCACTGGCGCAAGCGCCTGACCTCCATCGAGCGGCAGGTGTGCCGCGTGGAGCCGGAGGTGGGCGCGGCGCTGGGCACCGGCTTCCTGGTGTCCCCCAGCGTCGTGCTCACCAATTTCCACGTCATCGAGAACAGGCTGCTGGAGTCTCTACGGGTGCGCTTCGGCCGCAAGGTCCTCCAGGACGGGACGCTGCTACATCCGGGGACGGTGTACCGCGTGACGCGCTGTCTGGCGCGCAGTCCTTATAGCCCCGCGGACCTGATGCACCCGCGTCCGCGTGATGCCACGTCGGGCGAGCTGGACTACGCCTTCCTCGAGGTGGCGGGTGTCCCCGGCGAGGACCTGGTCGACGGGGAGCCCCGAGGCTGGCTGGAGCCGCCCGATTCGCGGGAGTCCTTCACGCCCGGCAGCCTGGTGCTCATCGTCCAGCACCCGGCGGGCCAGCCGATGAGCGTCGCGCTCGATGAGTTCCTGGGCGTCAATCCGGGCCGCACACGCGTGGCGTACCGCGCGTGCACGGGGCCGGGCTCCTCGGGGGCGCCCTGCTTCACCCAGGACCTGCGGCTGGCCGCGCTGCATCACAGCGGCGGGCCCCGCGTCCCGTCCGCGTCGGTGGGACACAACGAGGGCATCCCCATCGACACCATCCGCGGCAGCCTGTCCGGGAGCATGTTGAGTCAGCTGGGGTGGGGGTAGGGGCGCGAAGTGGAGGCATGGGGGGCGCCTGATACAGTCAGTGAATGCGCTCCGCTGGCACCCGTCCCGCCGTCACCCACTCCGCGTGGGGGCTCGTGCGTCTTCCGGCCCTGCTCCTGTTGCTCGTCCTTCCCTGGAGGGCCGGCGCTGAGCCTTCGCTGCGCGTGGCGGGTGCCTCCGCCAGCAACGAGGTGAAGCTGCGGACAGCGTCGGAGGACTTCCGGCACGTGCTGCGCGTGGATTTGTTGAGCGCGCCGGAGGTGGTCGGCGACGTGGCCGTGGCCGGCGGCGTGGCCAGAGGTGTGGACGGCGAGCTGCCCGGCGGCGTGACGGTGCTGGTGGATCCGCTCCAGGCCCAGGACGGCGTGCAGGTGCCGTTGCAGGCCGTGGTGAAGGAAGCGGAGGCCGGGGGGGCCACGGTGCCCATCTCCACGCGGCGCCCCATCCACGTCGAGCTGTCCGGGCGCCTGCCCGTCACGGGGGACTACACAGGCCACGTGGTGCTGGTGCACGCGCAAGGAAGGGAGACCACCGCGCTCATCGTCACCCGCGTGCAGGCGGTGCCCGCGGTGCAGTTCATCGCCACGTCGCCAGCGGTGACGTCCGCGGGCTGGGGCTGGGGCTCCATCGACGCCACCGTGCGGCTGCCGTTCAAGGAGACGGCGGGCGTGGGCGGGGTCGTGTCGGTGCCCCAGTTGCTGCAATTGCAGCGCAAGGCGCCGGACATGGATTCGGCCCTCATCCAGCCGCGCTTCCAGAGCGTGCGCTTCGCGCTGGAGGGCGGGAAGCCGGATGGCGGCAACCTGGATGTCACGTCGGTGGACGGGGGCATTCCCGTGAGCGCGCATGGGAGCGGCGCGCTGCTCTTGAACCTGCGGGGCCTGGAAGGTCCGGGCGAGTACACCGGCACCGTGCGCCTGTCCGTGCGCTCGGGCATGGCGGTGGAGCAGCCCTTCACCTTGTGGGTGAGCTCGCCCTGGTTGTGGGGCGCGTTGCTCATCGCGGCGGGGGCCGTGTCGTCGTTCGGTGTGCGCCTGTACTCGCAGCGCATCCGGCCCCGGACGCTGCGCTTGCAGCGGGTCATGGAGCTGCACCGCCGGCTCCAGGCCGTGGTGAGCGGGCAGGGGGCTCGGGCGCGGGAGGTGGGGCAGGTGATGCTGGGCCAGGTGGACGGGCTCGCGTCGGAGATTCGCCGGCCGGTGCGAGGCATCCGCGTGCGCGACGGGGACCTGGTCGCGCTGGAGCCTCGTCTGCGGCTGTATGGCGCGTGGTGTGACACGTCACGCAAGCTGGACGCGCTCCCGGCCGAGCTGCGTCCGGAGCAGGCGAGCCAGTTGCTGGCGGAAGTGGAAGGCGCGCTGCGCACGGAGGACACCGCCACCGAGCAACTGGACCGCCTCGCCGCCAAGGTGCGGGAGCTGGACGTGGACGGACTGGCGCGCGCCGGGCTGGAGGCGCGGTTGCAGGACATCGACCGTCAGGCGCGGACGCTGGTGGAGCAGCACGGTGAGGATTCGCTGGGCTTCCGGCTCAAGTACGAACTGCTGTCCCTGCTGTCGACCGTGCGGGAGGAGCTGGCGCGGGGCGCGCTGGACGCCGCCCGGCGCCAGTTGGAGTTCGCTCGCCGCTCGTACTTCGACATCCTCTGCGAGGAGCTGTCCGCGGCCCTGGCGTCCCGCACGCCGCCGCGAGGCTTCACGGAGGAGGAGTGGGAGGCCCTCACCCGGCAGGTGAACACCCTGCTGGAGCGGGCCCGCGAGCGTGCGAACACCAGCGTGGATGATGCCGTCCGCATGTACCAGGGCGCGCATGCCGCCTATGTGCGCCAGCTCATCGTGGAGCTGCGCGGCGCGGTGGACGAGGCTCGGCACGTCAGTGAGTCCGAGGCGCAGACGCAGGCGCTCGAGGAGGTGGAGGCGCTCCTGCGCGAAGCCATGGGCCTTCTGGTGGCGGAGTCGTCGCACGAGGCCGCGGGGAAGTACGGCGAGGCGCGCGTCCGGTTTGTCTCCGCCAGCCAGTCCCAGCGGATGGCGAAGAGCTTCCACCTGGAGTCGCTCGCGTCGGACGACGGGGGCGACGGGGCGCCCTCCGTACCTCCTCCCACCGCGCCCAGCGGTGGAAGCATCCTCGCGCTGCCGGAGGCGCCCGCCGGAGGGGCGCCCGTGCTGGGCGACTTCGAGGGCATGCCGCTGCCGTCGCCGCGTCACATGTGGTTGGTGGAGCTGGGCGTGCTGGCGCTGCTCACCACGGTGGCGGTGGCGCTGGGGCTTCAGTTGCTCAATGTCTTCTCGCCCACGTGGGGCGGTTTCGGCGCGGGCATGACGGCCTTCCTCTGGGGATTCGGCCTGCACCAGGTGGGCAACGCCTCCTTCGAGGGAATCTCCGGGCTGCTGACGCGCGTGGAGCGGCCGGCCACGCCTCCGCCGGCCACCTGAGCCGCGCGAATCAGCGCTGCCGGTCCTGGATGGTCTTCGCGGCGATGCGGTCCACCACGCCCGGGACCACCAGCTTGAGGAACTGGGCGACGCGGGCCTTGGTGGTCATCACCACCTCGCGCTCGCGGCGCTCCATGGCGCGCAGGATGATGGCCACGCAGGTGTCCACGTCCATGTTGCCCGCGCTCTCGTCGTGCTTGCTCTGCCGCACGGGCTGGCCGTCCGCGCCCAGCGCGCTGTCGCGGATGTTGGTGGCGACGAAGCCGGGGCACACCACCGTCACGTCCACGCCGGTGCCGCGCAGCTCGATGCGCAGCGAGTCGAAGAAGCCGTGCATGGCGTGCTTGCTGGCCGCGTAGCCGCTGCGGTTGGGCACGCCCGTCTTGCCCGTGAGGGACGACACGGCCACCACCAGTCCACGCCGGGCCTTGAGGTGGGGCAGGGCGTGGTGGGTGCAGTACACCGCGCCCAGGTAGTTGATGCGCATCAGCCGGTCGAAGAGAGACAGGTCCTTCACCTCGTCCACGCGCGCGTCCATCGTCACGCCCGCGTTGTTGACCAGCACGTCGACGCCGCCAAAGGACTCCACCGCCCGCTCCACCAGGTGGCGGCAGGCCTCCGCGTCACCTACATCGGTGGGCACCACCACCGCGCGCCCGCCGGCCGACTCGCACCGGGCCTTCACCCGCTGGAGCGCTTCCTCGTTTCGCGCCGCCAGCACCAGGTTGGCGCCGCGTCCGGCCAGCACCACCGCCAGCGCCTCGCCAATGCCCGCCGAAGCGCCCGTGACGACCACCGTTTTTCCTCGCATGGCGCGCATTCTGACCCCTCGCCGTCAGAGGGGCCCGGAAAAAATCCGACCACCCGGTGACACTTCAATTCGGGCCCGGTGTTCCGGTCGCGCCAACGTGCTTCACGAGGGGAAAGACACCATGCCGTCCATCGCCGTTTTCGCCCAGGCCCACCCGGAGCAACTGGGGTGGCTCAGCAGCAAGCTGCTGGGGGTGACGCTCACTTCCGCGGAGTGGGTGCTGTGGGTGCTGGTGTGTCTGTCGGTGCTCTCCATCGCCATCATGCTGGAGCGCACGGTGTACTTCGCCCGTCACCGGCTGCCGGACTCGGAGGCGCTGGCGGTGCGGCTGTCGCGCGGTGAGCTGGACGCGGTGAAGGCCGCCATCCAGGGGCGTCAGGGCATGGAGGCCGCCATCCTGCGCGAAGGGCTGGCGTGCGCCGACCAGGGCGCGGACACGGTGGAGCAGGTGATTGCCTCCACCCTGTCGCGTGAGCGCCCGCGCTACGAGCGCTTCCTGTCGTATCTGGGCACGCTGGGCAACAACGCGCCGTTCATCGGTCTGTTCGGCACGGTGCTGGGCATCATCAAGGCCTTCAATGACCTGGGGAAGATGAACGCCCAGGGCGGCGGCGGGGCCATGCAGCAGACCGTCATGGCCGGCATCTCCGAAGCGCTGGTCGCCACGGCCGTGGGGCTGGCGGTGGCGATTCCGGCGGTGGTGGCCTTCAACGTCTTCAGCCGTCAGCTCAAGACGCTCACCAGCCGCGCCAACGCTTTGGGGCACGCGCTGGTGGGCAGTCTCCGCTCGGAGGCCCGTTAGGCCATGGCGGGCAGCGCGCAGGACAACGACGACGAAATCACCGGCATCAACGTCACCCCGCTGGTGGACGTGGTGTTGGTGCTGCTCATCATCTTCATGGTGACGGCCAACTTCATCGTCCGCGAGACGGTGGAGGTGGACCTGCCCCGAGCCGCCAACGGCGGTGAGACGGTGCAGGGCCTGGTCAACGTGGTGCTGGACAAGGAGGGCAAGTTCTTCTTCGACGGCACCGAGATGACCGAGAAGGAGCTGGAGGCGAAGGTCGCCGAGGCGGTGGCCAAGGACAAGGACACGCGCGCCATCATCAGCGCCGACCAGTCGCTACCCTACGGCCGCGTCATGCGGCTCATCGACGTGGTGAAGGGCCAGGGCATCGCGAAGTTCGCGCTCAACATCGAGAAGGACGTGGCCCCCGCGGCTGCGCCCGCAGCGCCCTGAAGCGAGGCATCAGCGCATGAGTCAGGCCGTCCTCGAAAATAGTCCCACGACGCCCTCACACGACCGCTCGCTGGCGGTGGTGGGCGCCTTCCTGCTCGTGTCGCTGGGGATTCACGTCGGCGGCTTCTGGGCACTGGGGGAGGGTGACTCGCGCTCGCGCCCCGTGCCCAAGCGCCCCGTGGAGATGGTGATGGTGGAGGTGCAGAAGCCGCCCCCGCCGCCTCCCGAGGCGCCGAAGCCGGAGG
>NZ_VHLC01000167.1:0-11602 GCF_006547355.1 Myxococcus sp. AB036A
GGTGGTGGCTGGTTCCCCGCGAACTACCGGTGCTCGAATGACCTGGTCAACGCGGACCAGGCGGAGGGGCGCCAGAAGTGGGCGAAGCGCTATCAGCAACAAAACCCCTATGGCGCCACGGCATGGGGCGGGCTGGACATGCGCTTCTGGAATTCTTCCTACTCCATGGAGGCGTTCAACGCGGCGGCGGCGGGTTACTGGCTGTACCCCGTCTACGTGGACCCCAACAACATGTACTCGCCTTGGAAGGGGCCGGGTGCGTCTGGGACGCCGACGGCGTCGTACACGGGCGCGCAAATCCAGAACAACGTCCCCTATACCTTCAAGCCCGCGCACATCCAGATGGATGGCCTATGCGAGCCCGGCTGCTACACGCCGGACCAGAAAATCCTCCTGTCCGACGGAGCCATGGGCATCCGCGAGGCCCTGGAGTCCGGGCGCACGGACCTGGTGACGCTCTCGCCTGGGGCCTCGTTTGGCGCGCTCGCCTTCATGAAGAACCGGGTCGAGCACTACACGCTGGACCGTGACGCCACGGAGCAGGAAATCCTCACCTTCCGTACCCGCTCCGGCGGAGCGCTGCGTGTCACCACCGAGCACCCGCTCGTCACGCCGGACGGCACGCTCAAGCGCGCCCGTGAACTCGGGGTGGGTGACAGCCTCGTGGATCGCCACGGCCAGGCGGATGAAATCGTCTCCCTGGACACGAAGTGGGAGTACACCCGCGCCTACAACGTGCGGCCGGCGACGACGGACTTCACGTCCAACATCATCATCGCCCAGGGCTACCTCAATGGCTCGCAGCGCTTCCAGAGCGAGTACGTCGACGAAATGAACCGGATGATTCTGCGCGGCAACGTGCCGGACATCCTCGTCCCCGCGGGCGAATAGCGGCGGATGCCCTGCCGGGCCCGGAGCACCTTGCAGGCGGCTCCGTGCCCGGCGCGTCAACGACGCCTCACATGCCCATGGGCTCCATGCCCAGGATGAGAGAGCCATTCTGGGTGAAGAGGGGCCAGTTCTGGGTGGTGCCGGACCAGCTGGCAATCGTCACGCGCCACGTCTTCTTGAGGAACCAGAAGCCGACCCGGACCCAGAGCTTGATGTTGCCGGAGAGCGCGGTCAGGTTCAGGTTGGACCGGAGCGTGTAGTCGAGCGAGTAGAACGGCCAGAACAGCTCGGCGAAGGCTGGCAGGCTGACATTGACGAGGACCAGGTTGCCCTCGACGCCAACCCCCGCGACGATGATATCCACCCCCGCGGACGCGGTGGCGTTGGCCCAGCCTCCCGCGGCGGTGGTCAGCCTGGCGATGGTCGGGCCCACCTGCCCGGAGACGGTCAGCTTCACGCCGCCGCCCACGGACGCCGCCACGGAGACTGGAACCGGTCCCACCATGAACCGCTTGGAGACGGAGAAGAACGTGCGGCTCCAGTTGATGGGCGTGATTTCAAAGCTGGTGTACAGGTTTCCGGACCAGATTTGCTGGCCCATGGCGTAGAGCCGGGCGGTGCCGCTGTTGTTTCCGCCCTGCTGGCCGGTGAGCTCCGCGCGGCCCCGGACAATCTCTCGCTCCGCGCCAAACGCCACGGCGAAGACCTTGCCGTCGGCATAGGCCTCGACCTTCTTCTCCGCGACACCTGTCGCCGGAGACGCCGTCATCGCCGCATCGATGATGTAGCCCGCACCGAAGAGGCTGTTGCCGAAGTCATTCTTCCGGTAGTAGCTGCGGCTGAAGGGGGTGGTGCCGTTGGATGGAGGCGTGACTTCCGTCGCCACCACGACCGCGGGCTGCACATTCTCGATGTGTGCCTCGGGAATGATGCCCTGGTTGATGGTGATGTTCGGGCTGCCGTCGACCGGGTCTGTCCCCAGCTCGCCGCCCGTCCGCGCGAGCTCGTCATTGATGATGATTTGCTGCTCGGTCGCCGAATACGAAGGTGAGAACGGGTACGTCGATTCCCAGGGATAGTTGTTGTTGAGCTGATAGCCCGTTGGGTAGGTCGTGGCGGGAAAACTATCCGGGTTGACCGTGTAGATGACCGGGTCGACATACGCAGGCACCTGTGCCTGCGCGGCCTGCGAAGCCACCACTGCGAACAACAGCGCTGCGAAACCCAAAGTCGCTTTCGGCTTTTGCATGTGCGGTGTCCTTTCGGGGGCAGTCAAACAGAGCCCGAAATCAAGAAGGCTCAGTACAGGCATGTCACTGCGAGTGTCAATCGTGCCATACCCATAGAGGATAGGTTTTGGACGGTCGCTGTGTGCAGGGGGATGGCTGTTGTCTGCCTTGAGGCGGCCAGCCCCTAGGCGAACCCCCCTGATGCATGCTAGCGATTGGCGCCATGCGCCCCGTACCGAAGCGTCGTCAAGCCTTGTCGCTGGCAGCCCTTCTTGTCTTGGGACTTTCCGCTGCATGGTGGTGGAGCCGGACGGAGGCGGCCATCCCCAATCCGGCTTCGGAACCCTCGCGCGCGACTGCGACGCTTCATCCGTCCCTGTCGCAGTCCGAGCCTGAGCCCGCGCGCGCCAGCGTGGATGGAACGCGGGCCTGGGTGCCGGGCTCGGAGTACCGGTATTCGCTGGATGTGACGCAGCAGGTGGCGTTCAAACAGACGCAGCCGCAAGGCGACGCGCCGCCGTCCATGCGCTTTCACCTCAAGGGCGAGTGGCGAGTGGGCATCGTCAGCGCGAACGACACGCGGGTCGATGCACGGGTGAGCCTGCTGCCTGAGAATGTCTCTGTCGACGTCGAGGGGCATGACGCGCTGTCACCGGACCAGCGGCAGATGCTGATGGGGAGCCTCTCCCTCCCGTTCTTCGTGACGCTGGAGCGCACGGGGGCCGCGCGGCTCGTCCACATGGAGACGGGCACGGACGTGCTGGCCCAGGGACTGCTCCGCTCGGTGGTGGCGGCGACGCAGTTCGTGGTGCAGGGCGTCCCCGGAGCGGGCTGGCAGAGCGAGGAGCACGACGCCACGGGCCAGTACGACGCCGCGTACCGGCGCGTGGAGGAGCCGCTGCACTTCTCCAAGTCGAAGCTGGCCTATACCCATGTGGCGACCGCGCAGGGCCTTCAACCGCTCGCGAAGGACAAGCTCCGCATCGAGGTGCGCACCGATTCGCGGTTCCAACTGGGCGCGGACCTGTGGACGGAGGCGCTGGTGGCGAGCGAGCAACTGGAGGTGGACGCGGGAGACGGCATGCCCCGGGCGAGTCACGAGCTGCGGCTGCGCTTGCGGCTGCTGGGGCGGAGCCGGGACTCCTCGTTGCCGGGTGCGCTGACCGCGCTGCGAGACCGCCTGACCACCGTCCCATTGGCCAGCATCCAGGGCCAGGCGCAGGACCCGCAGGCTCACCACCGGCAGATTCTGGGCGGGCGCCGCTTCGAGGACATGCTCGGGGACCTGCGCGCGCTGCCCAAGGACGAGCAGGCGCGGGACGACGCGAGGACCCTTGCGATGGAGCGCCTGCGCGCGCTGTTCGTGCTGGAGCCCGCGGAGGCCCTGAAGGTGCCAGGGGTGCTGCATGAGGGGCTGGAGCCGCTCGCAGCCAGCCCGATGTTGGGCGCGCTGTCAGCGGCCAGCACGACCGAGTCGATTCAGGCCCTCTCCCGCATCCTCGAGGATGGCGACGTGTCCGTACCGGTCCGTACGGACGCGGTCGCGGCCCTGGGCATGGCGGAGGCGCCCACTCCGGAGGGGGTGGAGGCGCTCCGGGCGCGCGCCCGTGACACGCAGCCGGAGCTGAGGGACACCGCGACCCTGGCGCTGGGCAACGTGGCCATGCGGATGGGGGCCCAGGACGCACGGGGCTCGGAGGCGCTCGTCCAGGAGCTGGGCGCGCGTTTTCGTTCGTCGAACTCGGTGGAGGAGAAGGCCCTGTTGATGCGGGCGCTGGGGAACACACGGGACGCCCGTGCGCTCGGCTACATCGAAGAGGGGTTGCGCGAAGCAGCCCCCCAGGTGCGGCAGGCCGCGGTGGAGGCGCTCCGGTTGCTGGTTGACCCGGCGGTGGACCCGCTCCTCGCGCAGCGGCTGCTCGGGGACCCTTCGCCGGAGGTCCGGAAGGCCGTCGTCTTCGCCGCCAGCTTCCGTCCGCTGGGCCCGCTCTTGCCTGCGCTCGAGCAGGCGCTGCGGGGGGACCCATCGGACGGGCTGCGGGCGGAGCTCGTCCAGTTCCTGGGCTCCCGGGTCACCACCACGCTCGAAGTACGCCCGCTGCTGGCCTGGGCCAGTCAGAACGACTCCAACGCCAGCATCCGGCAGGCGGCCCTGGGGTTCCTCGAGGCGGTGTCCGCCAATACCGGCCCCTGAGGCCCTCCGCCTTCTTCCGGCCGTGAGTCGCGCCCCGTCGCGCCGGAAACCGGTGCAGGGCGGCTCAGAAGCGCGCGCCCAGGCTGAGGTCGGCGCTGAAGAGGTTTCCGACGTCCGCGCTGCTGGGGGCGAAGTCCCGCGCCACGAGCACGCGGTAGGTGGCGCGCAGGCCGGCGGTGACGCCGCTGTACCGGTACTCGAGCCCGGCGGCGAGTGGCACCTCCGCGCCCCAGCCCTTCTCGAAGGCGGTGCCCACGTCCATGGGCGTGGGGTGGAAGTAGCTGACGCCCGCGCCCGCGCCGATGAAGGGCTTCCACTGCGAGAAGAGCGTGGGGCCCACCTTGGCCAGCAGGCCGCCGTTGTGCCGCCACAGCGTGCCGCGCCGGGGCTCCGCGTAGCCGTTGGCGGAGCCCTCGTAGCCCAGCTCCAGGCCCACGCCGGAGACAATGGGGACTTCCCCCAGCAGGGCCAGGAACGCGCCCACGCCTGTCTCCCTGCCCACGTTGCCCGACCAGGTCGTCACGCCGCTGCGCACCGTCAGGCCGGAGGCCCCGAAGCCCGGGGCGGGCTGCGCCTTGACGGCGCGGGGCGTCTCCGCGACGGCGGGACTGGCGAGCAATGCCGCCGCCAGGGTGCCCGTCCCCCATCCACAGCGCCTGTTCATGAATGCCCCCTCCCTTGTCCGCCGGGGTGCTTCCCGGTTCTTGGGTGGAACGTTGTTGCCGGACGGGAAGGTCGGGAACCCGGCGCATCGGGGATGGGCAGCCACACCGGAAGGCCGGGGAGGGGATAGAGTCCGCGCCATGAGCGCGCCGAACATCCGCCGAGCCGTCCAGTTGCTGCCTGCCTGCGCCACCACCGGAATCGGGAGCTTGCCGCACACGCAAGTGGAGCTGGGGCTCCAGGCCGCGCTGGCCCTGGACATTCCGTTCCTGCCGCAGTTGCCAGTGGGCAAGCCCTCGGAGTTGATGATTCCCGCGGCCCTGGAGGGGCTGCCGGGCCTGGCCTTCGATGAGGAAGGCCTGTGTACGGTGGACCTCGCGGCCTGGCACGCGGGGCGCGCTGCCTTCGAGGCGCGGCTGGAGGCGGCGTTCCAGTCCGGCCAGTTCGAGGCCTTCGAGCCCTCACCCGAGGCGTGCCGGGCGTGGCGGCCCTTCCTGTGGGAAGTGGAGGCGCGGAAGCTGGCCTTCGCGAAGGCGCAGCTCGCGGGTCCCTTCACGGTGCGCTCGGTGGCGCGCACCACCGACGGACAGCCCGCGCTGGAGGTGCCGGGCCTGGATGAGGCGATGTACCGGCTGTCCCTGGCGCGCTCACTGGCCATGGTGAAGGCGCTGCGCCGCGCGGGCACCACGCCGCTGTTCTATCTGGATGAGCCTGGGCTCTACGCGCTCCAGCGCACGAATCCCCGGCACCTGATTGCCATGCAGGAGCTGAAGCTGCTGGTGGTGGCCTTGCAGCGCGAAGGCGCGCTGGTGGGCCTGCACTGCTGCGGCAACACGGACTGGGCCGCGCTGCTGGACGTCCAGCCGGACCTGCTCTCCCTGGACGTGCGGCTGTCGCTGGACGCGATGGTGGAGGCGGGGGCCGCGCTGGAGCGTTTCCTCGCCGCGGGCGCGACGCTGAGCCTGGGCATCATCCCCACGGACCTGGCGTCCACCTACGAGGTAGGAGAGCTGGTGGACTCGGTGGAGGCCACGCTGAAGGCGGCGCTGCCCGCCGGCTTCACCTTCGCGCAGGTGGTGTCCACGGTGGTGCTGACGCCCGCCTGCGGGCTGGCGATGCGCTCGGTCATCGACGCGGAGCGCATCCTGGAGGAGCTCAAGGTGGCGCAGCGGCGGCTCCGGAGCGCGCTCTCCGCCGAGCGTCCCTCCGTTGACACCGTGAATCCCCACTGAGCGGCCACGGCCCCGGTCCTGGGCGGGCCCGTCCCGCCGCGATGCTTATTGTGTCGCGGGGGTTTTGGGCCATGTTGGAACAGCGAATCGGGACATGGTTGGAGCTGCAGGACGCGCTCTTCGCCGGGTCGTGGAGCGAGGTGTTGGGGCGTCACCGGTCCACCTTTGTCTTCCGTGGCATGCCTCAGGTGACCAACGACCTGTCCACGGCGCTCAATCGCAAGGGGCTGTTCGTGCGCAAGGAGAAGGACCTGCTGAGGGCCTTCCGGAAGTACGCGCGGAGCTACAGCCCGCAGCCCGTGGAGTCAGTCTGGGACTGGCTCGCCCTGGCCCAGCATCATGGGCTGCCCACGCGGATGCTGGATTGGACCTTCAGCCCCTATGTGGCGCTCCACTTCCTCACCGAGAACCCGGAGTGGTACGGAGAGGACGGCGCGGTGTGGTGTGTGGACTACCGCCAGACGAATCGTCACCTTCCCAGGCGGTTGAAGACGCTGCTCCAGCGAGAAGGCGCGGATGTCTTCACGGGGGAGATGCTGGCCACGACGGCGTCGGACCTTTCGACCTTCGACCAGCTCGCGAAGCACCCGTTCGTGCTCTTCCTGGAGCCACCGTCGCTGGACGCCCGCATCGTGAATCAGTTCGCGCTCTTCTCGGTGATGAACGGGCCCGAGCTTCGCCTGGACACCTTCCTCGAAGCCCAGGCGGATGGCGTGCGCAAGCTCATCATCCCCGCCGCGCTCAAGTGGGAGGTGCGCGACAAGCTGGACCAGAGCAACATCACCGAGCGCGTGCTCTTCCCTGGCTTCGATGGACTCAGCCGCTGGCTGCGGCGTTACTACGGCCCACGTGCCTCCGCGCACGCCTCGGACGCGCCCCCGGAGCGCAAGCGGCGGCGCGTGACGAGGTGAGTGGGCCTGGCGGTCCGCCGCCGAGCTCGGCCTGCGCTCAGCGACGGCACGCCCGTGTGTCAGCGGACCGTCACTGACGGCCGAGCCGAAGCTCGCGCTCGGCCTGGAACCAGTCCTGCTCGGAGTTGCCGTGCGTACCGCCCCGGGCCAGGAAGACTTCGTAGGCCCGGCGGGCAATCTGCTCGTTGGTGGGGCCGGGGCGCGACTCCGGAGCCTGCGGCCTGGTTTGGGCCGAGGGGGCAGGCGGCTTGCTGGAAGATGGCCCCGTCTGCTTGTTGGCGGTGTGGCGTGCCATGCTCGGATTCCTCCGGTGGAAAGAGTCCGCGGAGATTGGGGCGCGTCGATGCTGAAAGGAACCGGCATGCGGGGGGCCGGGGTTGTCAGTGCGACAGGAGGACTGCCTCTGTGTCGAGCGACGGACAGGCGGCGGATGCGGGGCCGACGTGGGGGCCTTCAGCCGCCTGGCAGCACGCCCGCTTCCAGCGCGAGGTCGAGCGCTCGCTGCATCGCGGTGCTCATGCCGAGCTTCCCCGCGTCATCAGGGGCGCACCAGCGAAGCTCCTGGAAGGCGGGCGTGCTCGCGGGCCGGCGCGGGCCGGAGACGCGCAGCAGCCGAAGCGAGAGGTCTCGGTGGGTGAGCTGCCGCTTCACGGTGCCCAGCGCGCCTTCCAGAATCACGTCGACGCCCAGCGCTGCGGAGAGCCGGGCACGGGCTTCGCTGTCCGGCGCGTCGTCGGCGATTTCGGCGGCCGGCAGCTCCCACAGGCCTCCGAAGAGTCCGGCGTCCGCGCGGCGGGCGAAGAGGAGGGTGCCGGCATGGGGCCAAACGGCGACGGCCAGCGTCAGCTTCTTGGGCGTGGCGCGCACCTTGGCGGGGGGCAGCTCGTCCACGCGGCCCTTGCGGAAGGCGACACAGGCTCCTCGCACGGGGCACAGCAGGCAAAGCGGGTTCTCTGGCCGGCACGTGGTTGCGCCGTGCTCCATGAGGGCCTGGTTGAAGTCACCGGGCCGCTCGCCCTTCACCAGCGCGGTGGCGAGTGCCCACAGCGTGGCCTCTCGCTGGCGGTCTCCTGGAAGTCCTTCGACCTCGAAGATGCGAGAGAAGACGCGCGCGACGTTGCCGTCCACCAGCGGTGCTTCTTCGCCAAAGGCGATGGAGGCGACCGCGCCTGCGGTGTAGCGGCCGAAGCCGGGCAGTTCGAGCAGCTCCGCGGCGGTGGACGGCAGGGTGCCGCCGAAGCGCGCGACGACTTCCTGTGCGGCGCGGTGCAGGTTGCGGGCACGGCTGTAGTAGCCCAGGCCCTTCCAGCCCGCGAGCACGTCATCCAGCGGTGCCGAGGCCAACGCGCGCGCCGTGGGGAATCGCGCGAGGAACCGCTCCCAGTAGGGAATCACCGTCGACACCTGGGTCTGCTGGAGCATGACTTCGCTCAGCCAGATGGCATATGGGTCCCGGGTGCGGCGCCAGGGCAGGTCGCGCTTGTTCCGGTCGTACCAGTCCAGCAGCGGCCCACGCACGCTGGCCAGGTGCGCCCGCTCGGGTGAGACAGTGGCCGCGAGCGGCGCGGAAGGGGCGCGCCTGGCGCGGGGCTTCCGTGCGGGTGCTTCATTGGACGGTGCCGCGGCCGTGGCGGCAGCTCGCGTCTTCGTGACGATGCCTTCGCGCGGCACCTGCGCGTCTTCTGTCGCGGGCTTCGCGCGGGGGGCACGGGGACTGCGGGAGGTCATGCGTCCTTCTTCTTTGAAGCAACCGCCATGCGGCGGGCGACACGGTCGAACAGGGAAGGCACCCACCGGTTGGCCACCACCATCACCCAGCCGGGCAGCGTGAGCACGGTGTCGCGCCGTCCACTCCGGCTCGCACGAACCATCGCGTCGGCGACTTCTTCCGCGGACATGGCCTTCAGCGGAATGGCGTCCTGTCGCCAGCCCTCCGCATGGAGGCGGTTCTCCCGGAAGTCGCTTTCGGTGAAGCCGGGCGACACGAGCAGCACCTGGATGCCCTCGGCGGCCAGCTCCGCGCGCAGCGACTCCGTCATCGCATTCACCGCGGCCTTGGACGCGCAGTAACCGCCCAGCAGCGGCAGTCCCCGGTGGCCCAGCACGGAGCTGACGTTGACCACCTGGGCGCCACGCCGCTTGCGCAACAGCGGCAGGGCCTCGCGCGTCACGCGCCACAGACTGAAGACGTTCAGCTCGAAGACCTGCCGGAGTTGCTCCTCCCCAACGCCCTCCAGCGGTCCGTAGAGACCTTGGCCCGCGTTGTTGACGAGCACATCCAGCCCACCGAAGGCGGCGTCCGTCTCGCGCATCAGCCGCGTCACGTCGTCGCCCACCGTGACGTCGCACCGCACCGGCAGTGCCCTCACGCCCAGTGACGCCACTTCACGGGCCGCGTCCTCGAGCTCGGGAAGCCGGCGCGCGGCCAGGACGACATCCGCGCCCGCGGCGGCGTAGGCCTTGGCCGCCGCCCTGCCAATGCCTCCGGAAGCCCCCGTGATGAGGACCACCCGGCCCTTGAAGGGTTGGGTCTTCATGCCAGCGCGCACCATACCTTCCCGGTTGCCTGGGGGGACTGTCTTTCAGCGACCAGCGGGGGCCTGTTTCCTCGCCTGTTCCCCTTCTGGTGGAGCGGGCGAACGCCTAGGATGCGCGCCTTCATGCGGCGCCCCCCTCTCAGCAACGACTTCTCCTGGTCCAAGAGCCGCCACGAGAAGTTCTCCGAGTGCCTTCGCGCGTACTACCTCTACTACTACCGCTCCTGGGGCGGCTGGGAGGCGAGCGCGCCCAAGGACGTACGCGAGCTCTACGTGCTGAAGAAGCTGGGCAACCGCTACACGTGGGCCGGCAGCGTGGTGCACGAGAGCATCAAGGACGTGCTGTTGGACTGGCGCGCGGGCCGCGAGGTGGACCCGGCGGCGGTGGAGGCGCGCACGCGCAAGCTGATGCAGGACGACTTCCGCCACTCGCGCTCGAAGAATTACTGGTCGCAGAAGTACCGCAAGCAGTTCACCGGCCTGGTGGAGCACGAGTACGCCGAAGCCGTGCCGGACGAGGCGTGGAAGCAGAACTGGGAGACGGTGCGCTCCGCGCTGTCGTGGTTCTTCTCCTCGCGCTGGAAGGAGCTGGCGCACAGCCTCAAGCCCGAGCAGTGGCTGGAGGTGGACGCGGGCTTCGACTTCGCCCACTTCACGCTGGATGGCCTCAAGGTCTTCGCGATTCCCGACTTCGCCTTCGTGGACGCGGACGGCACGCCGGTGGTGGTGGACTGGAAGACGGGCAAGTCGCGCGACGGGTACGACGAGCAGGTGCTCGGTTACGCGCTCTACGTGGCCCAGCGCTACGGCTTCCCGGTGGAGAAGGTGCGCGCCTCGCTCGTGTACCTCAACGAGGGCAAGGAGCAGGACGTCGCGGTGGACCCGGAGGCCATGGCCTCCTTCCGCCGGCACTTCGAGCAGAGCGTGGCGAAGATGCGCTCGCTGCTGAAGGACCCGGCCACCAACACGCCGCTGGACGCGTCCGCGTTTCCGCCCACGGAGTCGCTGACGTCCTGCGCGCGGTGTGTCTTCCGCCGTCCCTGCGGACGCGAGGGCGCCGCGCCCGAAGCGCCCCAGCCGCAGCAGGTGGCCTGAGCGCCTAGCGCGCCGACGCGAGCCGCCGCACCACCACGCCCGCCGCGTTCATCCCGAAGCAGGACGTGACGAAGGCCACGCTGCCGTCAATCTGAGTGCGGTGGTCGCAGGTGTGGAACTCGTTGTCCTGCGGGCACACGCACAGGAAGCCGTCGGTGGCGTCGTCGTACTGGAGCGTCACCGGCAGCCGCCGCGCTTCGATGGAGTACACGGCCGTGATGCCCGTGTGCTTGTCCGTCTCCACCGCGTACTTGCGCTTGAGCAGCTTGCGGATGTCCTTGGCGAAGGGGTCCATGTGCGTCTCGGACAGGTCCTCCACGCGGATGGCGGTGGGGTCCAACCGGCCCGCGGCGCCCATGGAGCTGACCACCGGCACGCCCAGCGTCACGCAGCGGTGCAGCAGGTGCAGCTTCGCCTTCACGTTGTCGATGGCGTCCACGACGAAGTCGTACTGGCCCGGCTGGAGCATCTGCTCGGCCACGTCCGCGCGGTAGAACTCGCGCACCGCCTCCACCTTCGCCGCCGGGTTGATTTCCTGGCAGCGCTGCGCCATCAGCTCCGCCTTGGGCTTGCCCACGGCCTTCACCGTCGCGTGGAGCTGGCGGTTGGTGTTGGTGACGCACACGTCGTCATGGTCCACCAGCGTCAGGTGGCCAATGCCGCTGCGCACCAGGCCCTCCGCCGCGAAGCTGCCCACGCCGCCCAGGCCGAACACCACCACGCGCGCGTTGGCCAGCCGCTCCATCGCGGAGTCGCCCAGCAGGCGGCCGGTCCGGTCGAAGCGCCGGGAGAGCTTGAAGGGACGCGCGAGCGAGTCCGGGGCGGTGGGCGGAGTCTCAGGGGCAGGGGC
>NZ_VHLC01000168.1:0-11564 GCF_006547355.1 Myxococcus sp. AB036A
GGGCGGGGTAGAGGCAGCGGTAGCAGGGGCCCTGGCCGGGGACGAAGGACGTCACCTGGCCCTCGAAGCGGAAGATGGAGCCGTGGACGTTGGGCTTGCCGAGCATGACGCACGCGTCATTGAGCAGGTAGCGCGTGGGGAAGTTGTCCCCGCCATCCAGCACCAGGTCGAAGCCCTCCAGAATCGTCAACACGTTGTGCGAGGTGAGGCGCTCCTCGAAGCCCACCACCTTCACGTCCGGATTGAGCGCCTCGATGGCGGCTCGGGCGCTGGCCACCTTGGGCTGGCCCTGGCGCTCGCGGGTGTGGATGACCTGCCGCTGGAGGTTGCTCAGGTCGACCACGTCCGAGTCGACGATGCCCAGAGTTCCCACCCCCGCGGCCGCGAGGTACAGCGCCGCCGGCGAGCCCAGTCCGCCGGCGCCCAGCAGCAGGACGCGGGCTTGAAGCAGCCTTGCCTGGCCCGCCTCACCTACCTCGGGGAGGCTCAGATGGCGGCGGTAGCGCTCCTTCTGCTCCGCAGTGAGGACGAAGGGCTTCTCCACTGGCAGGGCTGCGTCACTCCACCGGTTGTAGCCGCCGGCCAGGGATGACACACGCTCGTACCCCAGCTCCTTCAGCGTCTTGGCGGCCAGGGCGGAGCGGGTGCCCCCGGCGCAGTAGACGACCAGCTCCTCGTCCCGCTGGACCTGGCTTTCGATGCGCAGCTCCAGGTAACCCCTGGGAATATGGAGGGCGCCTGGCAGCCGGCCACCTGCGTATTCGTCCGCCTCCCGGACGTCCAGCAGCCGCACGGAGGCCCGGGCGTCCAGCAGCCGCTTCACGTCGTCCACGGAGACCTCGCGAATCTCCTGTTTCACTCCGGCCAGCAGCGTCTGGAAGGTCCGAGCCATGTCGGATGCATATAACCCAGGGGCTGGGCCCATGGATTTTCCGGGCCCGGGCGTTATAAGTCCCCTAGAGGAGACATGGATATGGACAGCACCCCCACGACTTCCGCCGCCCCCGCCGCCTCGCCGGCTTCCCAGGCCACTCCGGTGGCCGTGCGCCTGACGGACGCCGCCATCCAGCAGGTGAAGAGCGTCATCAAGGCCCAAGGCTTCGAGGGCTACTTCTTCTCCATCCGCGTCGTGCCCGCTGGCTGCAGCGGCCTGGGCTATGACTTGAACCTGGTCAAGGAGTCCAAGGCCGGTGACACCGTCTGGGAGCAGGATGGCGTGAAGATCGCCTCCGACCCGATGAGCAGCCAGTACCTCGGGGGCACGGAGATTGACTACGTCTCCGCCATCACCGGTTCGGGCTTCAAGTTCAACAACCCGAACGCGAAGTCCTCCTGCGGCTGCGGCACGTCGTTCACGACCTGAGCCGTACCGCCGCGGTATCGCCCGTGACACGGGCGGGAAGGCCGGGCCGGGGCGGGTGCCTCGCCCGGCCTTCGTGCGTCAGGCACCCGCGATGGGTGTCATCACCTTCAACCAGGACTGGTTCTCCTTCTGCCGAGCCAGACGCAGCGTCCGGCGTGTCTGGGCCTCCTGGAAGGCCATGCGGTCCGCGTCCGTCTCCATCAGCAGGGGCGGCACCGGCACGCGCTGGCCGTCCTTGTCGATGGCCACGAAGGTCAGCAGCGCGCTGGTGGTGAGGTGACGCTCGCCGGTGAGCGGGTTCTCCGCGTGCACCGTGACGCCCACCTCCATGGAGGTGCGGAAGGCGGCCAGCACCCGGCCGTGCAGCAGCGCGACCCAGCCCACCTTGATGGGGGCGTGGAAGTGCAAATCATCCATGGAGGCCGTCACCACGACCTGCCGGCAGTGGCGCTGCGCGGCCACGGCCCCGCAGATGTCAATCCACTGCATCACCTTGCCGCCGAAGGCAGCATCCAGGTTGTTGGCGTCCGGAGGCAGGATGAGCTGGGTCATCACCACCTCCGTGTCCTTCGGATTCTTCGCGCTCAGGTCGGTCATCTCGCACCTTGGGTTGTCGGACGGAGCCTGCGGCCGGGCCGCGCCGGTTCATCCGGTGGATATCCCAAGCTCTAACGCGATGGGCCAGACAATGTCCGCGCAGGTGACAGGCGCGGGCGCGGCGCTCAGGCCAGGAAGGTGGAGACGCGGTCGAGGAACTCCTCGCGTCCCCGGCCTCGCCGGATGTCCTGCTTCGACACGTCCATGGTGAGGCAGTCCACGCCGTACTTCTCCTGCAGCACCAGGGGGAAGCTGGCGTAGTAGCCGTTGAGGCCCCGAAGGAACTGGTGGCGGATGCCCTTCTCCTCCTCGCGTCCCCGGGTGCGGATGCGCTGGAGGAGCACCTCCACGCTGCCGACCTCGAAGCAGATGACCTTGTCGGGCCGGATGATGTGGCGCGACAGCCGCTGGAAGTACTCGTAGTACAGGTCCAGCTCCGCGTTCGTCAGGTGTCCCAGGCCGTGGAGGTACTTGGCGAAGATTTCCGGGTCCTCGTACAGGGTGCGGTCCTGCACGCAGCTGCGGCGGTACGAGTGGATGAGCTCGTGGTGTTCGACGCGCCGGATGAGGAACTCGAGCTGGAGCGTGAAGGACCACCGCGACATGTCCGCGTAGTAGTCACGCAGGAAGCGGTTGTCGATGACGGGCTCGTCGAACAGCTCGTAGCCGAAGGCCTGGCTGATCATCTTCGCCGCCGTCGTCTTGCCCGCGCCGATGTTGCCCGCCAGCGCCACGAAGCGCCGCGCCTTGGGCACCTTGACACGCAACGTGTTGCGGGAACGCGGGGTGGCCGCGGGGGCCTCTTCCTGGGCGGGGGCGGCCTGGGCGGGCTTCGAGCGCGTACGAGCGGTGGTGCGAGGCATGAATCCGGGGCTTATCCCGGCTTCGGGGGGGCGTCCATGATCTGCCTCAGGACGTCCGGCCGGTCGGTCATGATGCCGCCGACGCCTTCCGCCAGGAGCTGGTGCATCTCCGCCGGGTCATCCACCGTCCAGACGTTGACCCACTTGCCCCGGGCCGCGCACTGCTGGAGGAAGTCCGTGTCCACCAGCCGGACCTCACCAAAGTAGAGCGGCATGTCGAGCACGGTGTAGCGCGGGTCCTCCGGCGGTGTGTCCCCGCCACGCAGGGCGATGACGAAGGCCGCGAGTGCATCGCGGGGATAGAAGTGGCAGGCGGAAGGGAGACGCTCCACCAGCCGCTCGGCCACGGTGTCCAGTTCGCTGCCCATGCATACCCGCTCCAGGGCCCCTTCCTCTTGAAGCACCTGGGCGAAGGTGTCCTCGATGCCGGGGACATCCGGCTTGAGCTCCACGTTGAGGCGCAGGTTGGGGAGGGCGCGCAGCAGTTCGCGGAAGCTGGGGATGCGCACGCCCTGGCCCCGGAACGGGAAGGTGCGGCCTTCATCGGGCGTGAAGTGGAAGCCCGCGTCCAGCCGCTGGAGTTCGGCCAGCGTGAGCGCCGCCAGAGGGCCCGTGCCGTCCGTGCAGCGCTCCAGCGTGGTGTCATGCGCAACGACGAGCTCCCCATCCCGGGTGAGGTGGAGGTCGAGCTCCAGCATGTCCGTGCGATAGCGCTCCACGGCCTGCCGGAAGGCCGCCAGCGTGTTCTCCGGCGCCACGGCCGCGCCTCCACGGTGGGCGATGTGCAGCGTGGGCCGCAGGCCGCGGAGGAAGGGGAGGGGAGAGGATGCCATGCCGCCAGTGTAGCGACTGGCGGCGTGGGGCTGGCTAGCGGTTGAAGCGGTAGACGAAGATTCGTGCAGGATCGCCGCCTGGGCTGGCGTCCCATGCCACCCAGGGGGTGCCGTCCGTGTCCAACTGGAGCGACACCGTGGCGGCGCCGTTGGACTCCGGAATCGCACTGGGCGCAGTGCCGAGCGGCAGCCAGGCGTCGCCGGTCCACGTCCTGACGTGCACGCGTCTGGCGGTGCCCTCTTCTTCGATCCAGGCGATGACCGGGGTGCCCTCGCTGTCCAGTGCGAGCGCGGGGCTGTCCGCGGGGGTGTTGCCGGGAGCTGCGCTGAGAGGGCCGCCCAGTGCCTTCCACTGGCGGTCTTCCCACTGACGCACGTAGATGTCTGTCGCCGTTGTGCCAGAGCCGCTGGGATTGGATTCCTTCCAGGCGAGGACGGGCACGTCCGCGGCCGATACCTTCAAGACGGGCTGAGACGCGAAGGTGCCACCAGAGTGGTGCCTGATGGCTCCGCCCAAAGCGTTCCAGCCTACGGCCGTGCGTTGCTTGACGAAGATGCGCGCGTCCTGGGTCGGCGTACCTCCATCTTGAATGACTTCAGTCCAGGCAACGACCGGGAGCCGCGAGCTGTTCAACGACAGGGTCGGGGTGGAGACGATTCCGCACTGTTCTGGAGCGCCGCGAGACGGGCTGTCGACTTGAAGCCAGTTTCCGTCGCTCTGGGTCTGGACGGCGAGATGGACGTCACCCTGGCAGCCGAATCCCGAGTAGGCGCCAGTCCCGTGCGCGAGAAAGGGTGTCCCCGCTGTGTCGAACGCGAAGGAGGGGGCTTCGCGCTGCACGGGCCAGTTCGCATGCCACTCCGTGTCCCAGTCGCTGGCGGTTAGTGCAAAACGTTCCCATTCAGCGCCCGCCCAGCGATGGAGGGCCGTTTCGGCCACGTCGACAAGGTTGAGTTCTTCGTCCTCTCGTTTGAAAAAGTGGGAGAAGGCAACGACCGGTTCGCCGTCGTTGCTGAAGTGGAGGTCGGCGGTGGTGCTGGCGGGCTTCAGGACGGAGCCCAGTCGCTCCCAGCGCTGCCCCGTCCAGCGACGTACCCCCACGCCGTTGTCGACCCGGAACGCAACGACCGCGGCTTGCGGAGCGTGCTCCCTCAGCGCGAGCCGTGTCAGGGTCGCAGCACCTTCTTCGATGACGAGCCCATCGCGGGGACCGACCGGGAGCCACGCAGGGACGTTCCAGGACCAACTCACTCAAGGCTCTGCTACGGGGTTCCCCGCGAGGTCCCGGACGCCGGTGAGCTTCACCTCCACATCTCGGGGGAGCGGAAGCTCGACGCCGGCTTGAATCTCCAGGGTCCGCTGGGATTCGGAGAGGCTCAGTGTCCTGGCGACGCTTTCACCGTTGACGAGGAGTTCGACGCTCAATGCGGCGAGACTGTCTG
The DNA here is from genome assembly GCF_006547355.1 of Myxococcus sp. AB036A. Lineage (NCBI taxonomy): Bacteria > Pseudomonadati > Myxococcota > Myxococcia > Myxococcales > Myxococcaceae > Myxococcus > Myxococcus sp. AB036A. The sequence continues at coordinate 5,100 of NZ_VHLC01000168.1, forward strand.
GATGGAGCGCTTCGGAGAACTCGACCCGGATGGGGTGGGATGCGCTGACGTCCGCTTCCCCGTCGGCCGGCGCTCTCAGGGCGATGGTCGGCGGTGTCCGGTCGATGGTGACGACGAGTGGCTCGCTCTGCCACGTTGCGTTCTGGAGCCTGACACGGGCAGTCAGGGAGTGTTGCCCTTCCGTATGCGCCGAGGTGTCCCATGCGAATTCGGTCGGGGCCGTGACGTTCCCAAGGGGCGCGCCATCGAGCAGGAGCTCGACGTCGTCGGGCGACTCGCCGTTGGTTTCGATGTGGACGGTGACCGTGCCGCGAACGTGGGTCGCGCCCCCGGCGAGTTGGAGCCTGACATAGGGCGTCCCGCTGTCCGGGAGTGCCGGTGGCTCGACGACGTCGGGGACATTGATGCAGGCCGTCAAGACGCCGAAGCCAAGCAGGGCGGTGAGACACGTTTGGGAGGTCATGAAGTGAACGAGTGCAGGACGCATTCCATGGTGGCATGCCGCGTGCGGCGCAAGCCAGGCCACGGGGCGAGGGTGGCGGTGTTCCCATCGCCGGACGGGAATCCGGCTGCATGGACCCTCAGCCCGCGATGAGCGCTGACGTGAGCGCCACGCGCTGGCTCGCGAACACGCACGGTGCGTCACAGCAGTCTGGATTTCACGACAGACACGCGGTCGCAGGAATCGTTCACCCGGCGCAACAGGGAGGGTCGCGATTTCACCAGACTGACACCTCCGACAAGGAGGCTTCCTTGCCGCCCCCCTCGAGGCACCGGTATAAGGCGCCAACCCCCTGGCCGACAGGCGTCGGTGTTCATGAACCGCGGCGCCGGAACGAATGGAGATTCTCGAAATGCAACTGCGCAAGACGCTAGGCGCGGCGGCGCTGGTGACCGCGGCGACGATGGCATCCCTGGCTGGCTGTTCTGGCCGTGACGACGATACGGATCCGCTGCCGGACGCTGGCTGCCTCGGCACCTGTAGCCCGGACTCCGGGACCGGCGACGCGGGTACGGGTGACGCGGGCACGGGTGACGCGGGCACGGGCGACGCGGGCGTCCAGACGGTGACCATCCGCGAGGCGCGCCTCCTGGACGACCGTCCGCAGATCATCCTGGAGGGCGTCGTCGTCACGACGGTGGTCTACGTCTCTTCGAAGGACACGGGCGTTTCGGCGGACTTCTGGGTGGCTGATCCGAACAACGCTCAGGACGGCATCTTCGTCCAGAAGTACCGGACGGATCCGCCGACCACGTACGTGCCTGCGAGGGGCGACATCGTGACCATCCAGGGCTTCGTCCAGAACAACAGCCGCTTCCGGGACCGCGAGGGCTACCGCAAGGTCCTGAAGAATAACTTCGACTTCCGCGGCGCAAGCGAAGCCACCCCGATGGTCATCACCAAGACGGGCACGATGACACCGCCCAACGACATCGCGGTCAGCATCGACAACGGCTTCGGCAACTCGGATGGCGGCTCTGGCCGGCCCAACCTGGAGCACCTGGGCGCTCGTGTCCACATCCAGGGGCCGCTGACTCTGACTGACGCCAATCCCATGGCCATGAAGCGGCTCGCCACTCCCGATGGTGGCGAAGACACCATGCACTTCGGCTTCGAGGTCTCCGGCGGCGTGCTCGTGAACAACCTCACCACCTTCGGTACGACGACCGATGGTGGCACGCCGCGCTGCGACTACCGCGTCATGGTGAACGACGGTGGCTCCGTGACGTTCCCGGACGGCATCCGCGGCGTGTGGGACACCTACACCCACGCGCCCTGCATGGACGGTGGCACCAGCACGTTCAGCTGCTTCAACGACGCGGGCGTGATTCCCGGCACGACCAACACGTGGACGACGGTGCTCTACCCCGAGGGTTGTAACGACCTGCAGGGTGTGGTCACCGAGCCCGAGACGCTTCGTCCGGCCGCCCCCGGCGCCCAGACGGAGTAAGGGCCCGCGACGAGGGCGTGGCCCTCGTCGGTTGATTCGGCCGCCCCTCGCCCACCCGGGGAGGGGCGGCTTCTTTTTGGGCCCGGAAGGCGGGGTGGGTGTCCGGAACCCACCGATGCGGGTCCCTGGCTCCCAGGAGCCGGTGATTGTGGGTAAGCTCCGGAAAAGTCCAGTCCATTCACCTTCAGACAGACGACCTTTCTTCGTGAGCTCGCCCCAGACGGCCATTCCGTTCGGTAACTACCTGCTGATCAAGCGGCTCGCCGTGGGAGGCATGGCGGAGCTGTTCCTGTCCCAGCGGCCGCCGGACCCCGAGCTGGTGGTGCTCAAGCGCATCCTTCCGTACCTCTCGGAGGAGCCCGAGTTCGTCCAGATGTTCCTGGACGAGGCGCGCATCGCTGCGCAGCTCCACCACCCCAACATCGTGCAGGTGCACGAGCTGGGGAAGGAGGGCGACAACATCTTCATCGCCATGGAGTACGTGGAGGGCGTGGACCTGCGGCGCGTCATGGCCGAGGAGTCCAAGTTCGGCGCCACGGTGCCCTATGGCGTGGCCGCGCGCATCTGCGCGCAGGTGGCCGCCGGCCTGGACTACGCGCACCACAGCCGCGGCGTGGATGGGCGCCCGCTGGAGTTGATCCACCGCGACGTCAGCCCGCAGAACGTGATGATCGGCTACGACGGGCGCGTCAAGCTGGTCGACTTCGGCATCGCCAAGGCGGGCGCGTTCATGGAACGCAGCAAGCCGGGCGTCATCAAGGGCAAGTTCCTCTACCTGGCGCCGGAGCAGGTGTCGCAGGAGCGGCTGGACCACCGCGCGGACATCTTCGCGCTGGGCACCATGCTGTACGAAATCACCACCGGCCGGCAGCCCTTCGCCAAGCCGACGACGGAGGGCATCCTCTACGCCATCCGCTACGAGGACCCGTCGCCGCCGCACCTGCTTCGCGACGATTACCCGCCAGCGCTCTCGCGCATCGTCATGCGCTGCCTCACCAAGGACCGCGCCCTGCGCTACCAGCGCGCGTCGGAGGTGCACGACGCGCTGGAGTCCTTCCTCGCATCCGGCACCCTCCGGCAGAGCCTGGACGTGTCGGAGTACATCGGCCGACTGCTGGGCGAGGAGGAGGAGCGCACCATCCTCCACATCCCCGAGGCCAAGGGCCCCGGCCGGCGTGAAGCCACCGTGCCACTGCAGGGCGCTCGGCTCTCCCAGGATGCCGAGCCGCCGCGGCGCCCGGCTGTGCTGGAGTCCACCGCCCCCACGCTGTCCTCGACCACGCCCGAGTCCGACCTGGCCTCGGTGCCCAGCGCGCAGCTCACGCCTGGCCTCACCGCTCGGCCCACGCCTCGCCGCGCCTCCAGGGACTCGGTGCCGGTGTCCTTCTCCGGCGACGAGCCCGAGCCCGCCACGCTGATGGCGCGCCCGCGCGACCTGCCTGCCCTCCAGGCGGAGGACGACGACGAGGATTCGGAGATGTCCACCGCCGTCGCCACCTCGCCCGTGGGGTACCGGGCCACGGCACCGGTGGTGGAGGACCTGGACATCGGCGACGGAGAGTCCACTGTTCCGCAGCGGAGTCGACCCAGAGACATTCCATCCCGTCCTGCGTCGACACCGCCGGCTCCGGCTCGCCGCTCCTCGCCGCACATGGCGCCTCCTCCCGCGCGCGTGGCGGAGCCGTCCCGCACGCGTCGCCCCGGCCCGTCGTCTCCCTCCCACGTGGCGGCTTCGCGCCGGCCCCCTCCGCCGGAGGAGGACGCGGCTCCTTCCGTGTCCATCACGCCGGTGCCTCCGCGTCGCGCATTCTCGCTGGACGTGGAGCTCTCCCAGTCCGTCTCCCTGACGCCCGCCACGGTGAATCAGCGGCCGCAGCCACCGAGGAGCCCGCCCCCGTCCCGAGGCGCCAGGCACAAGGAGGAGGACGACGAAGACTTCCTCCATGCCGACCTGCGCCAGTCCTCGCTGGAGTACACCGACCCTCGGCCCACGCTCCGGGATGATCCGGACGATGACGAGTCCACCATGGGCTACGGTGGGGACTCGGGCGAGTTCACCGCCGACACGCGGGCCATGCCGCCCGAGCGCAAGCGTCCGGTGGCGCTGGTGGTGGCGTGTGTCGTGGGGCTGCTCGCCCTGGGCATTGGCCTGACGTGGTGGTTCTGGGGCGGCGCGCACGGCGCATCGGCGAGGCAGCCTCAGGACTTGTCGGTCGGCGCGCTGGACCAGCGGGGAACGGCGTCACCCGTCGTCCGGCCCGCCACGGGACAGGCGCTGCCTGCCGCCACACTCACGAACGCGCCCACCGTGGCGCAAGACGACGGACGCCCGGAAGCGACGGCGCCGACTGAACCGGCGAAGCCCCCGGAGGCGCGAGCACCAGCGTCCCCTGAAGCCAACGCGGACGTGCCGCCCGCGGCCACCGCCGAAGTCTCTCGGGTGAGCGTCCGCTTCGATGCTCCCGCCCGGACGGTGCTGCGGCGTGAGGGGGGCGAGCGCCTCCCCATCAACACCCTGGTCTCGCTGCCCGCGGGCCCCATCCGGGTGAGCTACCAGTGCCCGGGGCGTCGGAAGCCGAAGGGTACAAAACCCTACCTCATAGAGCCGGCGAGCGAGGGGCCGCTCGTCCTGCAGATTCCATGCAAGAAGCGACGCCAGTGACATCGGGCGTTTGAAGCGTATGCGGCATCCTGCCCCAGCGGCGGACAAGTGGGCCCTGGTGGGCTCGAGTGGCCTTAAGTCGTTGGAATTCCAGGGCTTTCGCCTTCCCGAGCGCGTTTACACATGTCAGACGGGTCCGTAGAATCCGGAACCCTTATGGCGCGCCCGAAGAGTCAGAAAAACGTAATCAGGAAGCGGAGTTACACGGCCGGCCGGGTGGCCCGGCAGGTTCCCCTCGTCCCCGAGCCCAACAGGCTCTTGAAGGTCTGGCGTCGCGTGCTCGAACGCCGGCTGCGCACGCGCCTGCGCGCGAAGGTGGCGTTGGAGATTCACGACAACACGCACACCATGCTGACGTTCCAACGCCAGCGGGCCATGTGGCGGCTTCGGCTGCACCACATGTTCCTGGTCGCTCCGGACGACGTGGTGCAGGCGCTCGCCAGCTTCGTGCGCAAGGGTGACCCGGACGCCAGCGTGCTGCTGGACAAGTTCATCGAGCGCAACCGCGTCTACATCCGGCGCCTGTCTCCGGCGCAGATGCGCAAGCGCATCCGGCTGGAGCCCGTGGGGCAGCACCACGATTTGGAGCGCATCTACGCCCGGCTGAACGAGCGCTACTTCGAAGGCCGCATCGACGCGGCCATCACCTACGGCCCGGCGCCGCGGGTGAAGGGGCCTCGCAAGAGCATCAAGATGGGCTCCTACTCCGCGGACTCGAAGGTCATCCGCATCCACCCGGCGTTGGACCAGCCGGTGGTGCCCCGCTACTTCGTGGAGTGGATTGTCTTCCACGAGATGCTCCACCACGTGTACCGGACGCGGAAGGGCGATGACGGGCGGCGCTGCATCCACCCGCCCGAGCTGATGGAGCACGAGAAGCAGTTCCACGACTACGCCCGCGCCCTCGCGTGGGAGCGGGAGAACCTGGACCTGCTCCTGCGTGCCCGCGTGACGCCGGCCTGAGTGGCCGTGCGTAGGTCCCCTGGGCTCAGGGGATGATGAGCCCGCCGGGGCTGCGCCGCTCCAGCGTGGGAGCAGGCGCGGCCTCCGCGGGGCCGGTGTCCGCGCCGGGCCGAGCACCGGCCCGCGCCCCGGCGGCGGCCACCAGGGCCAGCACCTTCTCGAAGAGCCGCTCGGCGAAGCGGGAGAAGGGCTCCTGGGCCCCATGGAAGAGCCGGCGGGCCTCGGCCCGGGCAATGTCCGCCTCGCGTGGGCGGCTGCTCCGCTCGAAGTAGCTCGCCATCCGCCACAGCCGCAGCGCGTAGCGCTGGCGCACCTCGGGGGTGAAGAAGTCCCGGGCCACGCCGAGCACCGCCGCCTGGAGCTGCTCCTGGCGCTGCACGTCGCTCAGCGACAGGGGGCTGTGCACCACTTCGTCCATCTTCTGCACCAGGACCCGCATGTCGGGCTCCGGAGGCAGCCACGAAGCCAGCTCCACGGTGTCGTGGAGGACGTCGGCTTCCTGCGCGAGGCGGACGTCCTCGGGCTCGGGCGGAGGAAGCTCCGTGGGCGCCTGCTGCGGCTGGACACCAAAGTGGCGCAGCACCACGTCCAGTCCTTGGGGGAAGGGCGTGCGGGTGCGCAGGTTGGTGCCGGCGGCCTCGGCGAGCAGGGCCGCGGCTTCCTCGGGCGGAAGCTCCACGATGCCGCCGTGGGCCAACCCGTCCTTCACCAGCTTCCGCCAGGTGGCGCGATTCCTGTCGCCCAACTGGAGCGCCACCACGCCGCGCTCGTCGGACAGCTGCATCTGGACCACCTCCACGCCCGCGCCGCGCAGCACCCGTGCCAGCACGAGCGCTCGCTCGCCGTCACCGGTGACGGCGCTGGCGAGCGCGTTGAGGGCCTCGGGGG
>NZ_VHLC01000169.1:0-11165 GCF_006547355.1 Myxococcus sp. AB036A
CCGGTGAGGTGGGGGCCTCCCGGAGCCCGTCGCGTCTTCTCCCGGGCTCGCGGTCCCGTCGCGGCGGGTGGAGCAAGGCTCCCGCCCTGCGCTGACCAGGCGGGCAGCCAGGGGACTCCATGGGCGCGGATGCAGGGGGGCGAGTGTGCAGTAGCATCACCCGAGAGGCCGGTCATGGCTGCGGGGTAGGAGGACGGGCGGGACGGGGCATGCGTTACGGGAGGCAGGGCATGGGGGTGGTATCCGCGCTGGCGGTGGTCGGGGTGCTGCTGACGGCACAGACAGCGCAAGCTTCGGGGCTCCAGCGGCGGACCCAGGACCCGGAGCGGCTGGCCCCCTTCGGATTGATGCTGGACGCCAGCGCACCCGAAGGCGCGGGCCTGTCACTCTCCTTCCGGCCCACGCGAATGCTCCGGCTCCACGTGGGCGGCACGCACAATGGTGTCCGTCCCGGAGCGCGCGTGGGGCTCACGCTGCTGCCCTTGAAGGGGCGCCTGACGCCCGCGCTAACGCTGGAGGCCGGCCATGCGCGGCCCGCAAATGGTGAAGGCCTGGAGCGGCGCATCGTGGACCGCACGCAGATGCCCATCCATTCGCTGGAGCGCGTGGGCTACTCCTACGCGAGCGCCCTGCTGGGCTTCGAATGGCAGGCCCCGAAGCGGCTGACCTTCTTCGTGCGCGGCGGCTTCAGCATCATGCGCCTCTACAGCCCGGGCATCGTCGGCGTGGACGAGCAGTTCCGCGACGCGCTGGAGCCCGCGAACTTCCACGGCTGGAGCCTGAGCAACATCGAACCCACCGCGAAGCTCGGCATCCTGTTGTCCTTTGGCTGAGCCGAGGCCGCTGCCTCAGTCCGCGCGCGGCTGGGACAGCACCGCGTCGAAGAAGGCCAGCACCTGCGCCTCCGCCCAGAAGTGGGGCCGGTGCACCTGGCCGCCGACGAAGCCGACGTGTCCACCGTGCTCCGTCACCACGACGCTCAGGTGGGGATTCGCGGCGGCGGCGGGCGGGATGACGGGCGTCTCCAGCATCGGGTCGTCCGCGGCGCTCAGCAGCAGCGTGGGCCGGCGGATGGCGTGCAGCCGGGGGCCGGCGGAGGACTCCGCGTAGTAGTGGGCGGCGTCGCGGAAGCCGTGCAGCGCGGAGGTGACCGCGTCGTCGAAGGCGCGGATGGTGCGCGCCGCCTCCATGGCCCGGCCGTCGAAGGCCCCCGGAAAGTGACGCAGCTTTTCGCGGGCCTTCTGCTTCAGCGTCCGCAGGAAGCGCTCGCGGTACAGCCGGTGGAAGGGGCCTCCCGCGTCGAGCTTGCGACAGCAGGCGCTCAAGTCATACGGCGCGCTGACGGACGCGGCGGCCTCCACGGGCGCGTCGTCGCCCAGCGTCTCCAGCAGCCGGCACAGCACGTTGGCGCCCAGGGAGAAGCCCACCGCGAACAGCGGGCCGGTGACGCGGGCGCGCGTCTCATTCAGCACCCGGAGCGCGTCGTCGATGTCGCCCGAGTGGTACGAGCGCGCCAGCCGGTTGGGCTCGCCGCTGCATGAGCGGAAGTTGAGCGCGGTGGCGCCCCAGCCGCGCGTCCGAGCACCGCGCAGGATGGCGGTGACGTAGCCCGCGCGGGACGAGCCCTCCAGGCCGTGCAGCGCCACGACATGCGGCGCGCCCGCCGCGCCGTCGAAGGTGTCCAGGTCGACGAAGTCGCCGTCTGGCAACTCCATGCGCTCGCGTCGCAGCGCGGGCGTGCCGGTGGGGCGCACGAGCGAGGCGTAGATGGTCTGCGCATGCTCGTTGGCCAGGCCGGGCGCGGGCACGAAGGGTTGGGTGGGCTGGAATCGCACGGCCGGGGGATAACGCCCGTGCGCGGGGACGACAAGCGCTCTTGCCGCCAGGCGCCTAGTCCTTGGTGTCGTCAGGGCGGCGCAGGGTGGCCAGGCGGCGGGCCATGCGCATGGACGCACAGCCCTGCTCGCGCAAGGCGCGGGCCTCCGCCTGGAGCCCGAAGAGGCCCAGGTACTTCTCCACGCGCTCCTCCAGCGTGGGAGCCTCGATGAGGGTGCAGACTTCATCCGCCTGGTAGTCGCGGCAGATGGCGGGCCGCTCCTCGTAGACGCCGCAGAGGTTGTCCTCTTGAAGGTGTGGGCAGCGCAGGCCCAGCGGCTTGTCCAGCGCGGCGATGTCCGGCGCCACGCAGCAGGCGCCGCAGCGCGTGCACTCCACGGGCTTGGAGGGGGGGGCACTCATAGGGGCACCACCTTCTCCACCGTGCCCAGGTTCGTCACGGTGAGGCGCGCGCCCTGGCCCTTCTTCCAGACGAGGAACGTCCGTTCGTCCTCCGGCTCCAGCACGTGCTCATGGGCGCCGTCATCCTCGTAGCGCAGCCGCACCGTGTACGTCTCCTCGCGGCGCAGCCGGTCCGCGGCGCCCACGGCCAGTTCGGGCCAGCGCGGCGCATCGTCGGTGCCGGACGCCTCCCTGCGCGTCAGCGGCTTCCACTCATGGGTGTCGTAGGTGCACTGGTCCGCATACACGGGCTCCCGGCGGTAGCGTGTCTCGTTCTGGCAGTCCTCATAGGACTCGCGGCAGTACTTCGTCACGTCCTCGCACACCTCCTCCATGAAGCCGTTGCCCATGTCCTTGCGGCGGCACTTCTCCTCCGTGCCGCAGGCCACCTTGCGCGACTTCGTCCGGCACACCCGCTCCGTGCCGTCGGGGACGCGGCGGGTGCCTCGCTGGACGGACACGCAGTCGCGGATGTCGGCCACACCCGCCACCTCGCCCGTGCCGTTGACGGGCATGCGGGGCGTGACGGAGCGCAGCTCGTTGCGCCAGCCCCGCTTCGTCACCCGGGTGAAGCGCTCCTGAATCACGGTGCGCTTCCAGGCCGTGCCCGTCACCTCGCCGGGAAACTCATGCGCCTTGCCTGCCCACAGGCCGAAGACACTGGAGCCGAGACAGCAGAGGAACAGCGAGCCCAGCGCCAGGAGCACCGGCGCCTTGCGCTTCGCGGGACGTGACTGCGGCGGCGGTGGTGGTAGGGGCTCGTCGAACGCCTGGCGTGGAGCCGCCTTCGCGTCGTCGGTGCGCTCGGCGCCGCAGTGCTTGCAGCGCGTCGTGTCCCCCCGCGTGGCCGCGCCGCAGAAGGCGCAGAACCAGTCCTCTCCCGCCTTGGCCAACTCCAACGCCGCCGCGTCGGTGACGCCCTCGCGCAGCGACTTCCCGCTGGCCGCGTCCACGCCGCCGAAGTCGAACTCCGACTCCTTGCCCGTCAGCTCGCGCGGGTTGTTGCACTGGGGGCAGCGCTTGTGCCGGGCACGAATCGACTTCGTGTCACACGAGGTGCAGTTCCACGTGCCCTCGATGATGCGGGTTCTGCGGGCCATGCGCGCATCCTAGCCGCACGCTCACGCCCACAGCGCGCGAGCGAAGGGGATGTCCGCGGCGGTGGGCAGGCCCTCGCGCAGGGGCCGCACCATGGGCAGCGAGCCATCCCGGGCCTCGCGGCTGGCTTCGGGGAGCCGGGCCACCCACGGCATGGTGCCCGGCTCCTCCCACAGCACTACCTTGGACAGCCCGGCCTTGTGGGCCTGGGCCCCCGCGGCCTCCAGCAGCGCGGCGGCGTCGTCCTCGGAGCGCGCGTCCAGCATCAGCACCACCAGCTCTCCCTGGCGGGCCATCATCGCCCACAGCGCCGTGGACGCGCCCACCACCGCGCCGCAGGCCCGAGGCCGGGGGCGGCGCAGCAGCTCCGCGTAGATGCGCTCGCGCTCCAGGTGCCAGTCCACCTGCGTGGCGTCCGGCCACAGGTAGAAGGGCACCTCCGGCCGCCGCATCCGCTCGAGCGCCGAGGGCACGTCCGCGTCTTCCAGCAGCGTGTCCACCTTGCGAATCACGGGCCCATTGCCCACCGGCAGGTGCCAGTCCCAGGCGGGGACCTCCTGGTAGCCGGAGCGCCGGTAGATGCGGGCGCCCACGTCGGAGTAGAGCACGGCGGCCTGGGCGTCCGGCTCCGTGCGCTCCAGCTCCGCGGCCACCTGGTCCATCAGCCGCGTGGCATGTCCGTGTCCGCGCAGGGCCGGCTCGGTGTAGACGCTGGCGATGACGAAGCTGTCGCCGCGCGTCGTCTGACAGTCGGGGCCGCGCAGGTAGCTGGGCGTGCGGAACGTCTCGCATGAGGTGAGCACGCGGCCGGCGTCATCGCAGAGCAGCCAGGTGCGCATGGTGTCCCGGCTCCAGGGATGGGCGCGCAGCCGCTGCTCCCGCTCGAGGAACTGCTCGACGGTGAGGGGCGACCCCCAGGCGGTATAGGTGTGGCGGTCTCTCTCCGCCTTCTGTGCTTCGTTGGCGACGACCAGATGCATGGCGGGGCAGGGTAGTCGCGCGCGCGACGCTTCGCAGCAGCCCTGGAGGGCCCGCGAGGCCTGCCTGCCTTCCGCCTTACAAGCGCACGGTGTAGGGGAATCGGAAGTGGAGCTGAAGGTAGGCCTGTCCCACGTGGAAGATGCCATCGCGCAGGCGCTCGGGCAGGCCCAGGCCCCCCAACTCCTGCGGGACGTAGAACGCGGACTCCCAGCCCACGCCTAGCAGGAAGCTCTTGGAGAGCTGGAGCTCCAGGTCGATGCCCACCTCCGCGCCGGGCCGCAGGAAGTGCGTGTTGGGCAGCGTGTCCGAGTGCATGTAGACGTACGTCAGCAGCAGCCCCGCGCCGAGCGACAGCCGCGCTGGGCTGGACGTCAGCGGCACCCCCAGTGACAGCGGCTTCCAGGTGGCGCCGTACATGCCGGTATTGCGCAGCTTGGGGGAGATGATGAGCGCGTCCGGGATGAGGATGGACGGGGAGATGCGGACCTCATCCAGGCTCTTGGCGTACTTGCGGTAGCGCTGGGGCACGCGACGCTGGTTCTTCTTCAGCCACTCCTTGTCCAGCACCGCCTCCACGGAGAGCTTCAGCCCGGTGTGGATGGGCTGGTCGTCGAACACGGGGCCGAAGAAGGCGAAGGCCGCGGGCCCCACCCCCACGTCCACTGGGATGCTGACGCGCTGGGCGGAGGCCGCGGCGGGGACGAGCAGGGCGCAGAACAGCAGGAGCGGAGCGGGGCGCAGGGACATGGGCCTTTTTCTTTCAACAGCGGCCTGGAAGGCGGTGTGAACGGACCCACCCGGTGCGGTGGCGGCGGGGCGTGTCCGAATTCGACCATTAAGCCATTGAAGCGCGGCGGGCCTTTGAAGCAGGAAGGGTGCTGCGTCGGCATCGGGGGGGAACACAGGACTTCCACACCCGGACTCAGGCTTTTGCCGGCGTCGTTGACCTGGAGACCCGATGCTTTCCGCTGCCTTCTTGATTGCCACGTCCCTGCAGGCCCAGACGCCTGCGCCCGCTTCCTCCACGCCGCCGGCTCCCGCCGCGGAGACCGCGCCCGCCGCGCCCCTCAGCGTGGAGGAGCGCGCCGCCATCGCCGCCGAGCGCGCCGCCGTCGCGGCTGAGCGCGCCGCTGAGGCCAGCGCCCGTGCCGCCGAGGCCGCCGAGCGCGCCGCCGCCGCCACCGTTCCGCCACCGGCCCCCGCGCCCGAGGCTGCTCCCGCCACCGACAAGAAGCAGGGGGAATGGGACGTCACCGTCGGCCTGGGCCTCATCTCGCTGACGGGTAACGCCTCCACCCTGACGGTGAGCGGCCTGGCCAGCGCCCAGCGCACGACGGAACACTGGATCTACGCCATCAAGTCCTACGGCTCCTATGGCCGCAGCCGTCCGCCCGAGGTGACGGGCGAGGAGGCTGTGTCCCAGGTGGTGGCGTTCAACGCGGGCCTGGAGCTGCGCGGCGACCGGCGCTTCACCGACGTCATCAGCGGCTACCTGCTGGGGGGCGCGGAGACGGACCACGTGAAGAGCGTGGAGTCGCGCACCTTCGGCGAAGGCGGTCTGGGCGTGCTGTGGTGGGACGAGAAGAAGGAGAAGGGCCGCGAGTCCTACCTCCGCACGGACGCCGCCTTCCGCTACGCCAATGAGACGCGCTTCCAGTACTACCCCACGCGGATGAACCTGCCGGACGTCGACCTGGGCGGCCCGCGCTTCGGCGCCGTGTTCCGCTACGGCCTGGCGCAGAACGTCACCTTCAAGGAGGACGTGGAGGTGCTGGTGAGCGTCATCGGCGACTCGCGCATGCTCTTCAACAGCCAGACGCAGCTGTCCGTGGGGCTCACCAAGCAGCTGTCGCTGGGCACCAGCTTCCTGGTGAAGCACGACAGCGCGCCGCCTCCGGGCAAGGTGTCCACGGACACCGCGCTGGCGCTGAACTTCGAAGTGATGCTGTAGCCCGCAAAAGCAACGCGGCGCCGGGGATGTCCCTCGGCGCCGCGTGTGGGTGGAGTGGGGCGGTGGCCGCCCCAACCGCCTTACTGCTTGGGAGCGCCGGACTCCTCGCCCGTCTTCCCTTGCTTGCGGATGCCGCCGCCGTAGCGGCCTTCCTCGGCGTCCGCGCCGATGTCGATCGCCTGCAGGTCGCTGTACGTCGAACCCGGAGGCGTGGCGCCGCGGAAGCGGGTGCCCAGGTCCACCATCGGAATGGCGAGCATCAGCACCACGAAGATGATGGAGACAGCAAATACCAGTCGGTTGGCGCCGCGGTGGTCAGCCAGGTGCATGAAGTAGAGCAGCACCAGCGTGCCCTTGGTGGAGGCGATGACGAGCGCCAGCACCAGGCCCCAGGTGGGGATGTGGATGCGGCCGGTGACGACCGTGACGACCGTCAGCACGAGCAGCAGGCCCCAGATGAGCCAGTAACGGCCCGCTCCGTGGTGCTCCTCACGCATGTTCTGTTCTTCTTGCCGGGATTCGTTGGCAATGCCCATGGTGGAGGAACCCTTCAAACGAGGTACAGCATCGGGAAGAGGAAGATCCACACCAGGTCGACGAGGTGCCAGTACATGCTGCCCAGCTCGACCATCGTGTAGTTGTTCGGCCCGAAGTCGGCCTTCTTCAGCGCGCGGACCATGGAGAAGGCCAGCACGATCATGCCGATGACGACGTGGATGCCGTGCAGGGCCGTCGCGCAGAAGTAGACCGTGAAGTACAGGGGCACGCCCGGAAGCTGGATGCCCTCGTACGAGTAGAAGCGGCCCGGCAGCGTGCCAATGTGGAACTTGTGGTCGTACTCGAAGTACTTGATGACGAGGAAGCCGACGGCCATCACCAGGGTGAGGCCAATCTGCACCGCGACCATCTTGTTCTTCCCCTCCTTCGCGTAGTGCACCGCGAGCGCCGCGGTGAGCGAGGAGGTGATGAGCACCACCGTATTGACGGTGCCCAGCGTCAGGTCAAGGCTGCGGCTGGCGGCCGCCCACGCCTCCGGGAAGAGGAAGCGGTAGATGCCGTAGCAGATGAAGAGGCCGGCGAAGAGCAGGATTTCCGTCGCCAGGAACAGCCACATGCCCAGGCGCGCGGCGTGGTTCTGCACCTCGAGCGAGGCGAAGTGGCCGGCGAGCCGGGGGACGGGCAGGGCGGCGCCCCCGGCGGCGTGAGAACTAGACTGCATCGGGCACCTCGGCCTTCTTGGGGTCCACGTAGAAGTGGGGCTCCTCCGGGAACACCGGCTGCGGCCCCACGAAGTTGTGGGTCGGCGGCGGCGACTCGGACAGCCACTCGTAGCCCTTGCTGCGCCACGGGTTCTTGCCGGACGCCTTGCCGTAGATGAGGGCGTACGTCAGGTACATGGCGATGATGATGAACCCGAACGCCAGCAGCGTCGCGCCGGCCGTGGAGGCCACGTTCAGCGCCTGGAAGCGCTCCGGGTACTCGTAGTAGCGGCGCGGCATGCCGTTGTTGCCCAGCAGGAACTGGGGAATGAACGTGGCGTTGAAGCCCAGGATGATGAGCGCCGCGGACACCAGACCCCAACCCTCGTGGTACGTGCGCCCGAACATCTTCGGGAACCAGTAGTGGAGGGCGGCCAGGAAGGCCATGATGGTCGCGCCCACCATGATGAAGTGGAAGTGCGCCACCACGAAGTAGGTGTCGTGCCAGGCGACGTCCAGCGACACCGTGCCCAGCGCGATGCCCGTCATGCCACCGAACACGGTGAAGAACAGGAAGCCGCAGAAGTAGGCGAAGGGCGTCTTGAACTCGACCGCGCCCTTGTAGACGGTGCCCACCCAGTTGAAGACCTTGATGGCGGTGAACACACCCACCAGCATGGTCAGCACGCCGAACAGACCGCCCGCGAAGGTGGACTGGCCGGACACGAACATGTGGTGGCCCCAGGCGAAGAAGCCCACGAAGGCGATGCCCAGGCTGGAGTACGCCACCGCGCGGTAGCCGAAGATGTTCTTGCGGCTGTAGGTCGCGACGATCTCGCTCATCACGCCGAAGGACGGCAGCACCATGATGTACACGGCCGGGTGGCTGTAGAACCAGAACAGGTGCTGGAAGAGCACCGGGTCGCCGCCGCGCGCCGGGTCGAACATGCCGAACCCGAACACGTTCTCCACCGTCACCAGGACCAGGAGCAGACCGATGACCGGCGTGGCCAGCACCTGGATGCAGCTGGTGGCGTAGATGGCCCACACGAACAGCGGCATCTTGAACCAGGTGATGCCCGGCGCGCGCATGGTGTGGCACGTCACGATGAAGTTGATGCCCGTGACGATGGAGCTGAACCCGATGATGAACGCGCCGAACAGCACCGGCGCCACCGTGGTCGTCGTGTGCGCGCTGTACGGGGTGTAGAACGTCCAGCCCGTGTCCAGGCCGCCGTTGAGCATGCCCCACAGCGCCAACACCGCGCCGGCCAGGTAGATGTAGAGCGACAGCAGGTTCAGCCGGGGGAAGGCCACGTCCTTGGCACCCAGCATCAGCGGCAACATGAAGTTACCGAAGACGGCGGGGATGGCCGGAATCATGAACAGGAAGATCATGACCAGGCCATGGAGCGTGAACGTACGGTTGTACGTCATCGCGTCCATGATGGTCGGGCCCGGCGTCAGCAGCTCCACTCGGATGAGCAGCGCGAAGATGCCGCCCACGAGGAAGAACAGCAGGACCCAGAACAGGAACATGAGCCCGATACGCTTGTGGTCGACCGTCAGCAGCCACGATTTGATGGTGGTGCCGTCGACCAGGTAGTTCGGGTGGTGGTCGTGATGCTCCTCGGGCGCGGGGGTGGCGCCCGGGGCTGCGATGCTACTGGATGGCGTCATAGGCGGGTCCCTCGGAGGCGCCCTCACGGACGTTCGGAGTGCGAAGCGACTTGATGTACTCGACGATGGCGGCCGTCTCCGGGCCCTGCAGCTTGCCCTGGTAGGTCGGCATCACGTTCTGGTAGCCCGCCACCAGGTGGGCACCCGGGTCCATCATCGACTGGGTGATATAGGCCTCGTCCACGCGGATGGTCTGCCCGTCATCGAGCTGCTCCACGCGGTCGTACATGCCCAGGAAGGTCGGGCCGATGTGCTGCGAGCCGTCCACCGAGTGGCACTTGAGGCAGCCCTGGGTGCCCGCGAGCACCTGGCCCTGCTCCACCATGCGCGCCACCGGCGGCACCAGGGAGTTGTCCGCCAGCGCGTCCTGACGGTCCTGCAGACGGCCGCGGCGCTGCTCCTGGATCCAGTTCTCGTACTCCTCCTGCGGGAGCACGACGACCTCGGCCAGCATCTTCGAGTGCGACAGGCCGCAGTACTCGGTGCACAGCACCTGGTACGTGCCCGGCTTGGTCGCCTCAAACCAGATCTGCGTGTAGCGGCCCGGGAGCGCATCCATCTTGATGCGGAAGGCCGGCACGTAGAACGAGTGCAGCACGTCACGCGAGGTGATGAGCAGACGCACCGGACGGTTCGCCGGCACGTGCAGCACGTTCACCCCGTTGGGGCCCTCCGGGTAGGAGAACTTCCACATCCACTGCTTGCCCATGACGTACACATCCATCGCGTCCTTGGGCGGGGTGGTGACCCACGTGAAGTCCCGGAACCCGATACCGAACCAGGTCAGGAAGAACACGAGGGGAACGGAGACGAAGAGGAACTCCGTCTTCAGGGTGGGAACGATGTACTCCGTCGCCTGCGCCGGCAGGCGGCGGCGGTAACGGAAGAAGAAGAACAGGGCCGCCAGACCGACCGCCGTGGACATCACCATCGTCGTACCCACGACGAAGTGATGCAGGTTGTCGATGCGCTCCGCGAACGTGGACGCGGCCTCCGGGAGGAACAGGATATTGTTGAGAAGCTCGCTCATGCCGCCGCGCCTTTCTTCAGCTCGCGCCTCCAGAAGTAGATCAGCATCGTCGCCAGGACGCAGAACACGGCTATGCCGCCCAGGCGGATGAACCCGAAGATGTAGAAGCCATACCGCCGACTGGCGGTGTCATACTTGAAGCAGGACAGGATGATCTGATCGAAGCTGGTACCCACGCGGCCATTGGCCGCCTCCAGCAACGCCAGCTTCATGTCCGAGGGGGGAAACGTCGTCCCGTAGAGATACCGGGAGATGCTGCCTTCCGGCGTGAGCACGTGCACCACGGCTGCGTGGGCGTACTGCTTCGTGCTCTCGTCGTAGGTGTACTTGAAGCCCAGGGCGTCCGCGAGCCGACGGATTTCCGCGTCCGTGCCGGTCAGGAAGTGCCAGGGGGCCGTCTCCGGCTTGCCCATGGACTGCAGGTGCCGCCGCCGCCGTTCCATGCTCTGGGCGGGCGTGTCGTCAGGGTCGATGCTGACGGTGACGGCTTCGTAGTCCTTGCCCAGCTCGAGCCCGAGCTCCTTCATGGACTGCACCTGGGCGTTGAGCACCAGGTTACAGAGCATGGGACAGTTGTAATAGACGAGTGTCAGCAGGGTGGGCCGCGCCTTCGGCACCACGTCGCCCAGGCGCACCTCGCGCCCGGAGGCGTCGAGGAAGCGGGTGTCCATGGGCACCAGCTCCCCCAGATGCTCCTGCACGTCCACACCCTGGATGGGGGGCGGCAGGTCCTGCTGTGCCTCCAGGATGGCCCGGGGCGTCTTCCCGGCACCTGGCATGGCCGAGGCCGGCACCGCGACGGCCAGCACCAGCGCCGCCGCGGCGAGGAAGCCCGCGCGGCAGGCGCGCGGAAGGATGTAGGAGCGGGTGGACATCATTGCAGGACGGCTCTTACGACAGGGGAGCGCTGAAGGCTACTGCTGCGGTGCCGGAGGCGTCTGCCCGGGAG